>CAJUHV010000002.1:132781-134006 GCA_910586445.1 uncultured Eubacterium sp. | reverse complement strand
GCCCGCCTGACATAGCTGAGCAAACGTCTAAGATTCATTGTTCCTCCAATACAGCTTTGTACTGCGGCCGGATTTATATCGACTACTCACACTTGCTACCACATTATACAACAAGATGAAGAAATTGTAAATCTGTATCTAAATGCTGTCAAATCATATCCTAAATGGAAAATACATCTTCATTCTGGACAAATTCCATGATATAATTATCCATATTTTAATACCATTCTAAAAATCCTGCAAAGCTGTTCCATTAGCTGAATAATTATTGTATAATTAGATTTAAGAAATTGACAGAGCAATAAAGCTTCAAATTTAATATGGATAAATTAGTTTAACATGGATAAACTAGAATTTTTCGAACGGTGCGCTATGTTGATTAAATTTGGGAAGAATTATTAAGTAATATAAGACTGAGTTTTTTACACGAAGCTATTATGAAGTAATATTAAGTTAAGATTCATCAGGCTAAGTTTTTTAGGTTAAGATTTATCAGGTTAAGATTTATCAGGTTAAGATTTATTAGGTTAAGATTTATCTGTATGAAAAAAGATATGAGATTCACGTTAACTTTACACGAACTTCATCCACATATTGAGAGGAGAATGAATTATGGTTGAACAAGATTATATTATGCGCTTAATTAAAGAGCTTGTCAGGACACTTTTGAAACTGCTTTTTCAGATTGACTTAGAGAATCCTTATACAGAAGTGTATAAAGAAAACGAAGAAAAGAGTACACTTCAGGCCCTTATAGATTTAATCGACAGGGGACTGATCAATGATGCAGAAAATCAGCTATATGATCTGATATCAGAGTCGTCGCCAGACAATTCACAGAGTAATTTGAAAACAGCATTATTATTTTATGCGTATCTGAATGAGAAAAACAACGCATATTTAGAAGCAAATGATTTCAGCAGGGAAGAAGTGAGGCAGGGACTGAAGTATGTTATTGACCAATACAGCCTGCACGGCTTAGCAGAGGCATTTTTATCCGAAGAATAAAGCATCTATCTAATAAAGCCTGGTTTTCGGCTAGAATAAGATTTTACAGAAAATCAATAAATATTATTGGGTTTATGTTTCTTGGATTCAAATGCCTTAAAGTAAATATGATGATGCTTTGAAATTAAGGTTTACAGCAAATCCATAAATATATATACAGTAAAATTCTGCAGAGATTCAATTATTTGATAAGATACATGAGATTAAGATTTATATA
>CAJUHV010000002.1:79193-132681 GCA_910586445.1 uncultured Eubacterium sp. | reverse complement strand
AATTTAATCATCTGATAAAAGTACATGAGGTTAAGGTCTGTATAAATTTAATCATCTGATAAAAGTACATGAGGTTAAGGTCTGTATAAATTTAATCATTTGATAAAAATACATAAGAATAATGGTAATTTATAAGAAATAAAAATAAGGGGAAGAAAGCAATGAAATTCGTAATACAAAGAGTCTCACAGGCAAGCGTAACGATTAATCAGCAGGTGACAGGAAAAATTGACAAAGGATTTTTAGTGTTAATCGGCATAAGCAGTTCTGATACAAAAGAAACAGCTGATAAAATGATCCGAAAAATGCTGGGTCTGCGTATATTTGAAGATGCTGAAGGCAAAACAAACCTGTCATTATCAGCCGTAAACGGCCAGCTGCTGTTAGTATCTCAGTTTACACTGTATGCAGACTGCCGCAAAGGAAATCGTCCATCCTTTATGAACGCCGGCGCTCCAGATGCAGCCAAAGAATTGTACGAGTATATCATACAAAAATGCCGAGCCGAAAATTATCCGGTTGAAACAGGCATATTTGGAGCAGATATGAAAATCAGCCTGATTAATGACGGGCCTTTTACCATAATTCTGGATTCTGAGCAGATCTAGTTTACCATAAATACCAACGAGCCAGTACACTAGAAACATACGCAACTATTCGCAAAAGTGTCCTTTTGCGAATAGTTGCGCACAATCTCTTCTGCGCTTAATTGCAGCTGCTATTATCCATGTATCTCTTTCCTATGCAGCTGCCATATAGCTAATACAGCCATTCCAATTGATAAAATCAATGCAACGATTGGACACCATACAATGCTGTCAAATATTGTTAATGATACGATAAAAATAAGCGACACATACCCGCGCAGACTTTTGCAATCCTCCATTTGGATTATTATACCACGAACTTGTGACTTAGTTGTGTCATACTTCATGTCATTATCATAAACCGGCATAGGGAACCTTCTTATGAACAAAACTCAGCCGCCTTGTGGAGGCTGAGTCTAGTTTCCATTCGATGGTTTAACAAAATCTTATCTCAAAATCTTTTTAGTGAACGATTACAATGATATCTACTTTAGTACTTCATAATTTCCTTATACATCAAAATCAGCTCCACACATCCGTCAACGCCGAGCTTAGCCGAATTTAAAGTCAGGTCATAGGACTTAGAACTGCCCCATTTTTTGTTAGAATAGTAATTATAGTAGCTGGAACGCTGTTTATCCTTTTTGGAAATCATATCTTTTGCCTTTGTTTCACTGACATCAAATTCCTTCATCGTATTTTTAATGCGAAAATCCAAGTCTGCATGTATAAATGTATTAATTGTACGTGGAAATTCACTTAATGCATAGTCCGCACAGCGTCCTACAATAATACAGGATTCTTCCTCCGCCAGTTTTTTGATCGTATCAAACTGTGCAAGAAAAATCTTGTGGTTTAACGGCATATCTAAAAAAGGTGCGGCCGTATATCCGGTTGCAGAATAAGTATCCATAACTAATGAATATAAAAAACTGCTCGTAGGCTTTTCGTCCTGTGAATGGAATATTTCTTCACACAGGCCGCTCTCTTTTGCTGCCCGGCTCAGCAGTTCCTTATCATAGCATTTAATGCCCAGCTTTTCAGCTAGCTTTAAGCCGACATCTCTTCCAAGGCTTTCAAATTCTCGTCCTATTGTAATCACATAGTTGCTCATAAAATCGCTCCCTTCTGCTTTCTATGATAAAATCATTATAAAGCATTTGGTATAAAATGTACAGAAAAAAATATAATTTCTGTCTAAAAATGTATATAATGCACAATTAAATGAATTGGTATAAAATATACAGAAAAAATATAGTTTATGCATCAAACGTATTATATCCAATCAGATAAATTGATATAAAATGTACAGAAAAAATGTAGTTTTCGCATCAAAAGTATACTATATCCAATCAAATAAATTGATATAAAATGTACAAAGAAATATAATTTCTATATCAATTACAATGCATTTGAGGCCAGCAGTTTTGCAAAATACTCCGGCAGGGGTGCTGTCACTTCTGTATACTCTCCTGTGCGGGGATGATGAAAGCCGAGCGTCATGGCATGCAGGCACTGGCCCTGCAGGTGAAATTTTGATTTCAAAGGCCCGTAGAGCGGATCGGCCAAAAGCGGATGCCCGATCGAAGCCATATGCACGCGGATCTGATGTGTACGGCCTGTTTCTAATTCAAATTCTAAATAAGTATGCTGCGTAAAGCGCTCCAAGACACGGTAATGCGTTACTGCATGCCTGCCGTTAGGCACATTGCATGCCATTTTAAGGCGGTTTTTCGGATCACGTCCGATGTCGGCACAGATCCTGCCGGAATCCTCCTTTATGCGCCCTATGGCGATTCCACGGTAGCGCCTGGTGACAGAGTGTGCTTTGATCTGCTCTGCAATTTTTATATGGGCGTCATCGTTTTTGCATACGATCAGAGAACCGGTCGTATCTTTATCGATCCGGTGCACGATACCCGGCCGAATTTCTCCGTTTATCCCGGACAGCTCATGCCGGCAGTGATACATAACAGCGTTCACGAGTGTGCCGGTATAGTGTCCCGGAGCCGGGTGTACTACGAGATCTTTCGGCTTATTGACGACCAGCACATCGCTGTCTTCGTATAATATATCTAATGGAATATTTTCCGGCTTTAGATCGATCTGCACAGCCGGAGGGATCTGCACAGTGATCAGATCCCCTTCTTTTACCGTATAGCTGGATTTTAAAGAGGCACTGCAGATCGTCACCTGCCCGGCTTTGATCAGTTTTTGAAAATAAGCTCTTGATAAGTCCGGATAAATCACCGCCAAAAATTTGTCCAGACGATGCCCCTCATATTCAGCGTGTACTTCAAAGGTCTGCTGTGATACACATTGTGCATGGTTCATAATTCAATTCCTCCTGACGCTGTAAATATAATCAAGAAACAAGCCCTATTTTGAAAAAATATGGATCTGTTCAAAATCTTCATCCTTATAATAAAATAAGATCAGCACAATTAGGCAGAATGTTGCGGTGGATACATAGATATCTGCGACATTAAAAATCGGAAAATCGATCAGTGAAAAATAAAAAAAGTCGATCACGTATCCATGTATGATCCGGTCAACGGCATTGCCGGCTGCCCCGGCCAGATACATGACTGCTACAACGCGCAGGAAATAGAACCGCCTGCCCTGGGGTATTTTGGTGTATACGTATGGGATTAGAATCAGCATCAGTACTGCCGTTACAATAAAAAAAATCCTCTGGCCCTGCAGCAGGCCGAAGGCAGATCCTCTATTCTCCAAGTAATGCAGCTCAAATACACCTTTTATAATAGGAAATGAAGCTTTCCCGCGCAGTGATTTTTGGGCCATGTATTTTGTGATCTGGTCAATCAGCACCAGTATGATCACTCCGGCAGCAGACAGGATCATCTGTTTTTTCCTGCTGTTATTTTTTATCAGTGTATCCATACTTTTCATACTTTTAAAAACCTCCACATATACTCACGAGTGATGAAATCTGCCAGACACCTTTCAGCATCGACGCTCATGAGACGGCATTACTGGCATATTTTACTGCTCATCAGTATAAATTATTATGAATATATTTTGTACCGGCACTTAATTCGTCCCTTTTTGGTCAGGCCGCCGTCTGTCTCGATCTGGAATTTTCCGAAATGACGGACAGATAAAATATCCCCATTCTGACAATTATAGGCATTTTGCACCATTTTTTGTGAATTTACGAAGGCATTCCCCTCAATAATCAATTTTTGTGCGGCTGATCTCGGCAATTTACAGACATCTGCAAGAATTGTGTCTAATCTGAGTGAAGACACGATACCATTTTTTTCTATGATCTTTGGTTCATAACTGAAATCTTCAAGCGGAATCTGCTGACAGCTTACCGTAGTATGCCGGATTTTATTGCAATGATCTATAATATAACTGGTAACGGAATTGACACAAAAGACAATGGACTGTGAATCCTGTATTAATAGATCTCCTAACATTTCCCGTTTGATGCCCAGATGCATCAATGCGCCCAATATATCGCGGTGGGTCAGATTTTCTGCAAATTTGGAATGCAGCGGTCTGAGGCAGACAGCGTCAAAGGGATATGCCCATGCATAATAAAGAGCATCAGGGATAAAAGCAACCATCTGACGCTCTGCATGCTCATAGCCGCCAGATACCTGATAGGAACAGTAAAGCTCCTTCGTAATCTGGCTAAAAATATTTAATTCGTTTAAATTTAAAAAATTTGTAAATGTTACAATACTTTTGCTCTCTGCCCGCTTTGAAAGATCAATAAAGCGTTTTTTCATATACTGTATTTCCTGGTCCATGACAGCTCCCCTCTATACATCCATTCGTAAAGGCGCTGCGCCGTAGGCATCCAATAGATTCTGAAAATCACCGGAGATCTCAACATTGGCTGGTGTTATGATAAAAATATAATTGGATATTTTCTGCAGGTTTCCATTAATTGCAAAACAAGATCCCGAAGAAAAATCGATTATCCGCTGTGCGATTTCCACGTCCAGTCCTTCTACATTTAAAATGACGGGTCGGTTTAAAAGGAGTGTTTCGGTAATTTCCCTGGCATCTTCAAAAGCTGTAGGCTTAATCACGCAGACTTCCATGTTTGCAGAAGAAGACCTTCTGGAAGATGGACGCATCGGCGTTACTTTGCTGTTTGCCTTTGCAGCTACGCGATCCCTGTTGCGGTTGATGTCAATTGGCTGGTTATTACTGCTGGAACTCTTATAAACAGGCTCATCCACTTCTTTTTCCCTGCTGCGGCGTCTTTTCGGCGGTGCCTCTTCTTCTTCCTCTTCATCATAATAATCATCATAGTAATCTTCGTCATCATCCGGATTCATGTGCATAACGTTTAAAAGGGAATCTACTAAGCTCATAAACAATCTCTCCTTTATTTTCCCTTGAACAAAAATGATTACAGATAAACTATAAAATAATTATTTTTATTCAAGACAGCCCGAAGGCTATTAATTGATTCATATACATGTCTGACAGGACATTATTTTCTGGCATAGCTGCGTTCGCCGAAGATACCTGTTCCTACACGTACCATAGTAGCACCTTCTTCGACTGCTACCATATAGTCGCCTGTCATGCCCATAGAAAGCACACGTATATCTGTATTATCTAATTTTTTCTGTCTGATGTCAACCGCTATTTGCATGATTTCTTGAAAATATTGCCTGTTTTCTTCTGGGTCTTCCACATATGGCGCAACGGTCATCAGCCCGTTTATGCGCAGATTGTCCAAATGTGAGATTTCTTCTGCCAGTAATACGGCATCCTCTCTGCCGATCCCAAACTTAGACTGCTCCCCGGCAATATTGATTTCAATTAAGACAGGCATAATGATATTATGCTTTTTCGCCTGTACATTGATCTCTTCTGCCAGACGGTAGGTATCTACAGAATGGATCATGCATACCTTATCAATAATCTGCTTTACCTTGTTGCGCTGCAGGTGTCCGATCATATGCCATCTGATGTCGCTCGGCAGCTTATCGTATTTTTCACAGATTTCCTGCACCTTATTTTCTCCAAAATCGCGGACGCCTGCGTCGTAGATTTCCTTGAGCAGCTCTGCTGGTTTTGTCTTGCTGACGGCAATCAGCGTCACATCTGCGCGGTCACGCCCGGATTTTGTACAGGCCTTTTGTATATTAGATTCAACATTCGCTAAATTATCTTTTAACATTTGTTCAAAACCTCCTTATTAAAATAATATATATTAATGCTATCTGCTTACAGCCATCTGGCCTTCCGTTACGGCATCGCCTTCCAGGGCAATATGGTCATACAGCATAATGCCATACTGCGTTCCGGCCCGTACAATTGTATAATTATTGTTGCTGAACAGTTCATCGATCTGCTTAAATACTGCATATCCTTTATTGATATTGTATACGCCGCGCAGCCTGGCCGTTTCTTTTACCTCAAAGCGTTCTGTAGAACCGGTCATTACGATCTGGTCGCCTCTTTGAATATTATCCTGCGATATATACGATACTTTCTTTTCTTCGTCCTTATAATATATCGTGACCGGAATAAATTCTGCATCCGTATAGGTGCCGTCTTCCTGCTTATGCTCTACCAAAAGCCCGGTCTCATTTGATGAGCCGTTTCCCTGGGTAAAGTATGCATCCGGGATTATTTCAAAGGTCTTTGTAGTAATCGAACTGTTTGGTATTTTCAGTCCGGTCTGCTGGTCCAGCATAATATTAATGTCGATAAAACGCTCATAGGCATACCGGATCATTGCCGTATGCAGGCTCAGGATCAGATAATCATGCCCGTCTTTCCGCTCGATCACATAATCTGCCCATGCGGTTGTGCGGTCTTCCTTAAATCGGATCTGGACGACCTCGCCATCTGTCAGTGCATTTTTCATTGCATGGTCTATGGGAACAATGATCTGCCAGTCCTCATCTGTTACCAGCTTGTAAAGCGGCTGCCCGCTTTCAATAGTTCCTTTTGTCTTCATGCTGATCTTTTTATAGGCTGCCTGATCAAACATTTCCTCCGTGACAACATCGATTGTGACGTTTTCAAAGCCGTCCGTATAATAGGATACAATACCCGGCTCTTCTGCCCGGTATAAGTGAAATGTACGGTTGTCCTTGGCAAATTCTGTATAATCCGATATCGTATTCAGTGCGCCTAAGTTCAGAGCCTCCATCAGCCTGCCGCTTAGGTCTGTCTTGAAATTATAAGTCGAATAATAATCATTGTCCTTATATCCTTTGGCATATTCACGGATTAAGCTCTGTATATCTCCAAGATTTTCTTTTGTCAGTGCAGCATCGGTATTTACAGCCTCATTCAGCCGCTGGGATACATTTCCATTTTCATCCACCGAGCAGATGAGCGTTCCATGCGCAGCTTTCGTATTGTCCCTTAGAAAATAGTCCAGATTTCCGCTCTGGCCGGCATTTACGACAGTCTCGCTGCGCAGGATCAGTCCTGTATAGGAAGTATTTACTTCGATCGTACCCTGTTCGACCTCATACCTGCTTATATGAACCGCTGTCACATAACTGTATATACTGTATGCAAAATAAAATGCAACAAATAAAAATACAATAATGCCGATATTTAACTGTATTCCCCGATGAAACCTTACAATATTCCTACGTTTTGTCTTTCTGCCTGCCAACTGCCAATCTCCATTCTTTCTAACATACTGTTGCAGAGTGTAATCTGGTAATATTTATATGCTCTGTTTATAAATGGCTTTTTTGATTTTACGATCAATGCATAATTCCCCTAACAGCGACCATACTATTCGAAAAGGAGGTAATGTTATGAATTCAAAATTTTTAGATTACACGCTGCTTACCCTTGTTATTGTCGGAGCAATCAACTGGGGTCTGATCGGTTTTTTCCGATTTGATTTAGTAGCATTCCTTTTTGGAAATATGTCCTGGATCTCCAGAATTGTATATGCACTTGTGGGCATCGGCGGATTGTACCTGCTCAGCGCTTATGGCCGCATCCGCTCCATGGATCAGGCATAAAGCCTGTCTGAAGATCAGGCATAAAACAGGGTGTCTTAAGCATATTCTTAAGACACCCTCTCCTACTTACCATCTACAGAGATACAATGACTTTTGCCTTAGCACATTCCGGTAAATCCATCTCATCCTTAGATATGCTCAAGAAAAACTTTACATTATACTTTTCGCTGATAATATCCAATTTTTCAATCGCATGCTGCAGCTGGTCATCCTGCAGGCCAGCAATCGTTAGAAAACTGTCTAAATACATCTCCTGCAGATCATGATCCTGAGATACGATACCACAGATAAAACCTAAAAACTCATCACAGTTAGCGATCGGAAAGTCTGTTACATTAATCAGACGGATTTTATTGCTCAGTTCATACATGTGCTTCTGGCTCTTATCCAGATACACTACGTTGCCCTGTGCGCTCTTGATCGCCGTATTAGCCTTATCCAACAGATGTTTTGTCTTTCCTTTTCCTTTTCTACCACATATAATCTCGACCATTTCTTTTTCCTCCTGCATGTTATTGGCTGACTCTTCTAAGCTTTCGAAATTTTCGATTTTATTCATTTTAAAAATTGCTCAAAAAAATTCGAATTAACCAACTGATTTTTGTTAAAATCATTATAAAATACTTTTGCATAAAATACAACTGCTATTTCGAAAAATGAATATATGCCTATCGAACCAGCAGCTCCGACATGACAGAATACAGATTGTCACTGCTGTCTGCCTTCAGCACGATCGAAATAACCGGCTCCTGCATGGCATTGATACTGTATAGTGCCAGACAGTTTCCTGCGTCACTGGTCGTCCCGGTTTTTCCGCCGACGACCTCTACGCCCTCTGGCGGCTGTGCCGTGCCGTTTAAATAACGGTCTGTTGTCTCCCAGTCCTGTGTCACCTGCGTTCCATTTACATCTGTATATGAAGCAGTGTGGTTTGAAGCCTTTATAATTGTCTGGAATTCCTCGTATTCTAATGCCGCGTTAAACATCAGATACAGATCGTATACACATGTATAGTGATTCTCATCCTGCAGTCCGTGCGGATTTGTAAAATGAGAATGCGTCGCACCAAGCAATGCGGCCTCTTCATTCATAAGCCTTGCAAATGACTCTGGATCTCCCGAAATATGCTCTGCGATGGCATCTGCCGCATCATTGCCGCTTTTTAACAGCAGGCCGTAGAGCAGTTCTTCTAAAGTCAGCCTGTCACCGGTATGCAGTCCGCAGACGGAAGAATCTCCCGCCTGTGTCGCTGCCTGCTCGCTGACAGTTACAACGTCTGTTAATTTTCCATATTTCAAAGCAATATAAGCCGTCAAGATTTTTGTAGTACTTGCCGGATATAATTTTTTATAAATATTTTTTGAATAGGTTACGGTACCGTCTGACAGATGAAATACCCCGGCGGCCTCTGCGGCTTCTGCCTTAAATGCTTTTGTGCCCTTCTGCTTTTTGCTGGCAACGCAAAGCTTTGAAGCAAAATAAGAGATTTCTTTTGAATCTGCTGAATCAGCAGAGTCTGC
The DNA here is from genome assembly GCA_910586445.1 of uncultured Eubacterium sp. Classification (GTDB taxonomy): domain Bacteria; phylum Bacillota; class Clostridia; order Lachnospirales; family Lachnospiraceae; genus Eubacterium_J. The sequence continues at coordinate 123,582 of CAJUHV010000002.1, read as the reverse complement.
AGCCTGCCCGGATGCATCTGCATCAGCCGGTGATGCATCATAGTGAATAGATGTCCCATAGACATCGTAAGCATGCTCCAGTTCATAGGTCTTTGTCCCGCACCCGCTTACGAAAAGCAGGGCTGCCGCTGACAAAACAGCAGCCCTTACGCTTATACTGTTTACATATTTCAAAAACAAATTATCTGTACATTTCACGCCACTCCAAATCTCCTCTGTCCAATGATTTAATTAACAATTCTGCCGTGGCCAGATTTGTTGCCAGCGGAATGTTATGCTTATCGCATAATTTTACGACATTGTTGACATCCGGCTCATGCGACTTTGGCGTCATAGGGTCGCGCAGGAATATTACAAGGTCAATGTCGTTTTGTTCGATCTGCGCACTGAGCTGCTGTGCGCCTCCTAAATGTCCTGCCAGATACTTATGGACAGAAAGGTTTGCCACTTCTTCAATCAGCCTGCCGGTCGTACCGGTAGCAAATAATGAATTTTTACATAAAATCCCCCGGTATGCGATACAAAAATTCTGCATAAGTTTTTTCTTCGAGTCGTGTGCAATTAATCCAATATTCATTTCGTATACCTCGCCTTAATATTTTTTCGGTTGCAAGCCCACATTCAATACAATACCTATCCCCATATATAATGACACCAGCGAAGTCAGCCCATAACTGACAAACGGCAGTGTCAGTCCCGTATTCGGCATCAGCCCGGTTGTAACACAGATATTGACAAAGCTTTGAAATCCGACTAATGCCGCCATACCGCAGCAGATGAGGCGTCCTGCTAAGTCTTTCGCCTTTCGGGCGATTAAAATACATTCCAGCGCAATCAGCATCAGAAGAATTACGATTGCAGCGGCTCCAACAAACCCTAATTCTTCGCTTGCGACGGAAAAGATAAAATCTGTATGAGGCTCCGGGATAAAGTTGCCATTTTTTACAGAATCAAAGCTGTTGTTGTTTAATCCCTTGCCCCAAAGCTGCCCGGAACCAACTGCCATAATGGAATTCTGCTGCTGGTAGGCTAAATCCGGGTATTTTTTCGGATATCTCCATGCCAGAATTCGTGACAGCTGATAACCTTTGATAATCTCCTGGTCCGGCTGCATGATCAGATAAAGCAGCACGACTGCAGCCGGTGTACAGATTGCAGCCGCTATCCCTATTATTTTATAACTAATGCCTGCAATAAACAAGAGGGTAAGAAAAATTAATGTTGTTACAATGGTAGTTGATAAGTCCGACTGGACTACCAGCCCTAGAGGAACCGCCACAAGCACCGCGGTGACAGACAGTGCCCGGAATGTGGAAATCTGTTCCTGATATCTCATAAAAAAGGCTGAAAAAAACATTATAATCACAATCTTTGATAATTCTGAAGGCTGAAACCGGATGCCTGCGATCTCTATCCACCGGGTCGCCCCATGAGAACCGCTTCCTCCAAGCAGTACGCCTAAAAGCAGGGCAATGTTGCCTATATATGCAGGCCATACCAGCTTTAACAGCAGGGAGTAATCAAACAACGATAATATGAGCATACAGCAGATCCCAATTACCATGCCGGCAATCTGTTTATCCTGCACCGATTCATTGGCGCTGCCTATTACTAATATTCCAATGACCGTTACGGCAATGACATATACACACAGCCGAAAACGGTAATCTTTGATCGAATACATTTTAAACATAAATCAACGCCTCCAAGGCTTTCTCAAGTCGTAATATCATTCAGAAACACCATTCGAATAACAGCTATTGATATTCTGGCTGGTGTTTGACACATACGATCGGTATATTTGCATACAGCGCAGGCACGCTCCCGCTGTGGTGTTCGGATACTGTGCGCGTAATCTGTATGTCCAGACCTTCTGTGTCGATTTCCATGTACTTTGAAATCACTTGAATAATGTCATTTTTTATCATTTCCAGCATATCAGCCGAGCAGTCTGTCCGGTCTGAAATCAGAAGCAGTTTTAAGCGGTCTTTTGCCACATCTTTAGAATTTCTTCGAAAAATAAATCGTAATAATCTCATGAATACTGCCTCCTATACACGTTTTGTCAGGCCCCGGAACCGCTGGAACCATACTTTTTTCTGGTTCAGATCCATAATCGGCAGTTTTTCGCCGTTGATCCTGCGGCAGATATTCTGGTACGCCTGCCCGGACATAGAATCAAGCCCTGACAGCGGCTCTCCCTGATTTGTAGATATGACAATATTCTCATCATCCGGCACTGCCCCAAGCAGCGGAATCGGAAGAATTTCACAGACATCTTTTAAAGACATCATATCCCCGCGCCTTACCATATCCATGCGGACACGGTTGATCAGCAGCTCTATCAATGGCATTTCGGCATTTTTTAGTAAGCCTATAATGCGGTCTGCGTCACGGATCGCAGATACTTCCGGCGTTGTTACGACAATCGCACGGTCTGCACCTGCGATTGCATTTTGAAATCCCTGCTCAATCCCGGCAGGACAGTCCAGAAGTATGTAATCAAAATCTTCCCTCAGCTCGTCTGTCAGCTTTTTCATCTGCTGCGGAGTCACTGCTGTTTTATCATAAGTCTGTGCGGAAGGGATCAGATACAGGGTCGGATGGCGCTTGTCCTTGATCAGGGCCTGCTTTAAGCGGCAGCTCCCGCGAATGACATCTACCAGATTATATACAATCCTGTTTTCCAGTCCCATGACAACATCCAGATTCCTAAGCCCGATATCAGTATCAATCAATACGACTTTTTTATTCAGCATGGCAAGGGCGCATCCTACATTTGCTGTCGTGGTAGTCTTGCCGACGCCGCCTTTTCCAGATGTAATTACAATAACTTCACACATACTATGAATCCTCCTGATTTATTTCGAATTGTTAAAATAAATCTTTTGTATAAGGTTCCATTATGACATGCCCGTCCCTGACATGCGCTATCTGTGGTGTCTGTCCCTCCGGCTTTTTTCTGCGGAGAAATCCGCTTTTGTGTTTCCCTCTCCCCCCGTTTTCCTGTGTAATCAACAGGATATTTGCAATTTGTAACTGTCCTGTATCTATAGATAATGCCGCTATATATGCGGCAGAATCGCCATAAGCTCCTGCCTGGGCAAATCCATCGAGCGCGCCGAATATGAGTATGCTGCCGCCGGCGATGGCACGTGCGCCTGCCGGAACATCGCCTAAAATGACAAGCCCGGTATCCGAATGCAGCTCTTCGCCCGGCTTTAAGGAGCCGTAATGAAAAATGGCATTTTTTGCCACTTTGTTGCGGATATAGGATTCTGTTTCAGCCAGCAGGCATGCCTGCTGGATCTCATTATCTTCCATAATGCAGATGATATTTACGCTGGTATAACTTTCAATAGCCGCGATCAGCTCATATTCCTGTTCCATCGTAAGGTCGTAGCCTTCAAAAGAAATTCCAATCTGTGCGTTTTTAAAAAAATCACCCGCTTCTTTAAACTTTGCAATGACAGCCTGTGTCAGATCGTGAAATTCCATCTCTGGATTCAGCACAAGGTGGATTCCATAAGATTTACTTTTTATAACGACTGCCTGTGTCAAATTCCCGCCTCCTTTCTGCTAATCAGTAACTCTGCCAGATGTATCAGTAATATTGATTGCCTTACCATTTATTAATGTATCTTCATCTTCAAGATTAAAGTAATATTTTAAAATCCGCGCAGAGACATCGGCGGCATTGTGGGAAGTATAGCCATACTCAATTCTGGTCGCAATCGACATCTCTGGGTTTTTAAACGGGGCATATCCTACAAACAGCGCGTGGTTTCCGATTGCACCGATTTCTGCAGTACCGGTCTTGCCTGCTGCCACTATTGGAAAATCCCGAAATTCGTCAGAATTTGCCACAACCATGCGGTTGCCGTTATGAATGGCAGTCCATGTGCTGTCTGCGATATTATCCATTGTATTTTTTACGGAAGGCTGATAAGTTTCTATGACATTGCCTTCTTTATCCGTAAGCTGCTTTAACAGCGTATAATTGTATACAGTCCCTTTGTTTGCCACAGCTGTCACATAGCGGGCCAGATGCACCGTCGCATAGTTATGGTTGCTCTGTCCGATCGAGGCCATGACCGGAAAAGCATCGGCAATCTGCGGGCTGTTTTCCGGTATTTCTATGCCGGTCGTGTCTCCCAGCCCAAAAGCTTGGGCATAAGATGTAATCTTTCGTATGCCGGCCGGGTCACTGTACGTATTTCCTACAAGGCTCATGTCATAGCCGACCTGATAAAAGAAATAGTTGCAGGAAACACGGATTGCATTGGATACATCCAGCAAGCCGTGGCGGGACGGGTAAATCCAGCAGTTCGGCTCGTTGTCCACCAGCTCAAACTTTCCGGCACCATTGATTTTTGTGGACGGCGTAATAATCCCCTCTGTCAGTCCGGCAGTAGCTGTCACCATCTTAAAGGTAGAACCCGGTGCCGTAAGTACCTGTGTGGCATGGTTATACATGGAACGTGCCTTATCATGAATCAGCTTGGAAAAATAATCGGCGTCTACGCTGTTTGCCAGCCTGTTGTTGTCATAGCCCGGATAAGAAACCAGTGCTTTAAGCTCCCCGGTATTAACATCTGTAATTACACAGGAGGCCGAGCAGGGGTCGAGTCCCAGCTGGCCCGGTGTCAGTTCCAGATTGTATATCTTTTCCCTTAGAAAATCATATGCGGATATTGCACCGCCTTCCAGCTGTGCTCTTTTTTCTGGATCTTTTTCTAGGATTTTTTGATCGTATAAAATCTGGCACAGGGAAATGCCGCTTACCATATCCTGTTTGATCAGATACTGATAGATCTTTTTTTGAAATCCTTCATCCGTTTCCAATATTTCAATAATATAATTAATAAGATCCCGGTAAATTTCAGATGAGTCGGAATATTCTTCGTCGGTCTGGAATACATTATAATCAATCCAGCTTGCGTTGATGCAGTAATTTAAATATTCCTTCAGGCTGATCGTTTCGTCTTTTGTCCATGCGATATAAGTTTCGTCCGTTTTGTCGATTCTATTATTTAACAGCACTTCATTTGTCTGCAGCATGGATATAATATAGCTGTAATAATTTTGATATTCCTCGGCAGCTGCCATATAAGTCTCAGGCATGTCTGACGTGCACTGTTCGCGAATCCGCGACAATACAGTATCTAAGTGTCCCTGATAAATCGCCTCTACGTTTTTTTCTGTACTGCTTGCTTTTTTGTGCGTAAAATGAGACATGTCTATAATATTATTGTCAATCAATGCGTAATATACGTCATAAATCGGAATCTTACGGTCAGAAGCCTTCCCAGTGGCAACATATTCTTTTGCATTAATAGTTTTATTATATAAAATTCCTGCCAGTTCCTGCTCCAGCAGGTTGTAAACTGCCTTCTGCAGTTTTCCGTCTATCGACAGATAGACATTGCCGCCGGCAGACGGCTCTACATGGTTCGTAGTCTGCAGCTCTTTTCCCCTTTTATCTACAAAGACCGTTTCGGAACCCTTTTTTCCCTGCAGCTGCTTGTCCATCACCTGTTCAATGCCGGATTTTCCGACAATATCGGTCAGGGTATATTCATCATTTTCGGCAGAGAGCTCTTCGTATTCTGTCGTAGAGATCTTGCCGGTATAACCTATGATTGGAGCAAAATATATGCTGTCGGTATATTTGCGTATATAGTCCTCTTCGATATCCACGCCCTGCAGCTGCGCCTTATTTTCATTGATATACGCCATGGTCTTTTCGCTTATATCGGTTGCGATCGTCGTAGAAATATACCTCTGGAAATCGTGCTGTGCCAGTGCATAGCGCAGGACTAAGATCTTATACTGCATGTCCTTTGCATAGCTGCTTTCCTCCAGCCCGTAGCGCTGGCTTAAATATGAGATAATCTGGTCTTCCGTAGCCTTTGAGGTGTCATAGCCGCGGTCTTTATCCCAGCCCAGGTCGTCGATTTTTGTCTTGCCATATACATCTGCACGAAAACGCATCAGCCTGGTGCCATCTACAAGAAACGCATAACTGCCGTTTTTTTTCAGCTGTATGTCAAAATTATTGACATAATCATCGCCGTTTGCCTCAAGTACTTCTAAGACCTGTGCAATGACCTCATTGATCACTTCGTTTCTCTGCCTGTCGTTTTCGTAAGTACCATCATCTACAATCGTTACTTTATAAGTCAGTTCATTGTATGCTAACAGCATTCCGTTGCAGTCGTATATATTTCCACGCGTGCCCGGCAGCACCCTTTTCTTTTCAATTGTCAATGTATAGTTTTCCTGATAAGTCTCTCCATTGATAATCTGCAGCGAAAATAAGCGGTGCAGCAGCGTGGCTCCCATCAGCATAATAATTACTGACAGTACAAAAAGCCTGGAGCCGAAAAAACTCTTTAAAAAATCTTTTATGGAATCATAATCAAACAAACTTAAATCCACTCCTTCTTTCGATTGCTTCAAGCTTCTGGTTGATTTTTAATAAAATCGGATACAGTACAATCATAATCAGTACAGTATATACCAGCTCTGGTATAATAATATGCAGCAGGTAATAGCTGAAATGAAACTGTCCGCGGAACATAAATTTTAACACATACACTGCTGCATTATAGACAATGTCGCTGGCTGAGATTAAAAGCATGGGCAGCTTGATATCGTCGGGAAAGAAAAACTTGCGGAACATCCCGTTGCAGTAGCCGATATGCATAAATACAAGCGAATAAAATCCAAGCATTGTCCCATAAAACGCATCAAATACAAGGCCTGTAAAAAATCCGATGTACATGCCCTCTTTCCTGCCGCGCATAAAGCCAAAGGACGATACAACTACGACCAAGAGGTTCGGCGAAATTGAGGCAAGTGCCAGTGCCTGAAATAATGTTGTCTGCAGTAAGAAACATACAAATATAATAATAAATACGGTAATCTTTCTTCTCATGCTGATAGCCACCCACCTGTCTGTTTATCTTTCATACAATCTTTCATACAAGCTTTCATACAATCTGCCATTTTATTTATCGGTACATACAATCAGTTATCCTTAGACTGTACGGACTGTTTTTTATCCAGAATTACAAGTACATTTTTTATATGTTCAAAATCTACGGCAGGCGTAATCGTACCCGACTTGGTCAGGTTGTTTGGGTCCATCTTTAGTTCACTGATCCGCCCGATCAAAAGGCCGGGTACATACTTACTGCTCGTATGCGAGGTCACAACCTGATCTCCGACTGCTACCTCGTCATCTTCATCTTTTAGGTTTGCCAGTTCAATTACCTGTGACTTGCCCATCATCTCCAGATCTCCGTTCACAAAACACTGGTCGGAGGTTGTCAGCACCGCCGCGCTTACGCTGTTGCGGTCATCTATAATCGAGCGCACATTTGCATAGTTCGGCCCGACATCCGTGATAATGCCGACCAGTCCGCTGCCTGCAATGACATTCATATCTACCTCTATGCCGTCATTGTATCCTTTGTCGATGATAAATGTGTCAAACCAGTTTCCGGCATCCTTTCCGATAATGCTGGCACCGATTTTTTCATAATTGTATTGTTCATCTAATGCCAAAAGCTCGCGCATATCCTGTATGTCATACTGTTCCATTTTATATACGCTCAGCTCGGTCGTCAGCTCATCCACCTGCGCCTGCAGCTCTTCGTTTCGTTTCATGACATCACGAAGCTCCGTCAGGTTGTCTGCAAGGCTGCTGACCATGGAGCCTACTTCATTGATGCCTTTCTGCATTGGAATAAATACATAGCCTGCCGCTGTGTTTAACGGCGTAAATGTAACATCAAACAAAAAACTGGCAAACATCGCAATAATGCATAGTGTGGACAAAGACAGCAGCACATATTTTAATGGAATATGAAAACGTGCTTTTCTCCTTCTCTTCATGCCGCATTCCCCTATCTATAAATGCTTGCTTTCAGGCTGTATGCCAGATGCTTAAAATCGTTGTCCGATACAATTTTAATAAGCCCCTGCGCCACGCTCTCCTCTGGATTGTCGCAGCAGTTTACTTTAATATTCGTAATCTGCGAAAACAGCTGGTCCAGTTTTTCAATTTTAGACCCGCCTCCGGTAATATAAATGCCGGAATGGATAATGTCCTTTGCCAGCTCCGGCGGCGTTTTTTCCAAGATCAGCTTGATGTTCGTACATATGTTTGTCAGGTGGTCGCGGATCGCCTCATAGACAATCGTAGCTGTGATTTCCATTTCGATCGGAAGCCCGCTGACAACATCCCTGCCTACGATCACCATCTTATCCTCCCTGCCTTCCAGTGCGCATCCCAGCTCCTCTTTTAAAGAGCAGGCCGTCTTCCTGCCGATGACAAGATTATAATTTTTTCGGATATAGCTGATAATCGATTCATCTAGGCGGTTGCCGCCAAAATGCAGCAGATGGCTGATTACCAGCCCGCCCAGAGAAATAATTGAAATCTCTGTCGTGTCTGCGCCGATATCTACAACCATAATGCCGGTCGGCTCATTGACATTCAGTCCCAGCCCTACCGCATCCGCAATCGGCTTTTCGCATAACAGTACGCTTTTCGGCTTTGCCTTGCTCTTATAAAAAATGTCGGAAAAAGCCTTTTTCTCTACTTCTGTAATATCCGTCGGCACAGCTACCACAAACTCTGCCCCGCGTGTCTTGCCTTTCGCATTTTTTTCCAGAAATTCAAACAGCATCGTCTGCATATTGTTATAATCCGCAATTACGCCGTTTATAATCGGAAAAGTGACCTGGATCTGATCCGGAGCTTTTTCATACATCGCATATGCGTCATTCCCATAGGAATACATCTGATTTTTATTGATGATTGCAATCGTATTCTTCTCATTCAGGATCGTCCCATTGGCTTTGCAATAAATTTTTAAATTGGCAGTGCCTAAATCCACGCCATAAATGTTTGCTGACATCATTTTTTGTCTCCTATCAGGGATCAAGCAGTCCCTTTTCTCTAAAGCTGTAGTATTTATTATCACCGATGATGATGTGGTCGGACAGCCTGATCTCAAGCATCCTTCCGCATTCAGCGATGCGCTGCGTAACCAGCCTGTCCTCACGGCTTGGTGCCGGGTCACCGCTGGGGTGGTTATGCAGTATAATGATTGATACTGCCTGCGCCTGCAGCGCCTGTATAAAAACTTCCCTTGGTGAAGCCAAAGAAGCGCTGACACTGCCGACCGACAGAATGCTGTCCCCTAGATAATGGCATTTGCTGTCCAGCATACAGACGATAAATGCCTCCCGGTTTTCGTGCCGCAGCCTTTCCATATAAAAATCTGCGACAGAATAAGGCTGGTCAAATACTGTCTTTTGTATACGGACAGTATTTGCGATCCGCTTGGATATTTCGGCAATGCATTTTAACTGTACTGCCTTTACTTCCCCGATTCCTGGTATCTGCATCAGTGTTTTGTAATTGTAGTAATACAAATTCAGCAGATTGCGCCTGCCTCCTGCCAGAATCTGCTGCGCCAGCTCAATGGATGTGGCGCCTTTGATCCCGGTTCGTATAAAAACGGCTAAAAGCTCGGCGTCGGAAAGATATTCCGGGCCGCACTGAAGGCATTTTTCATAAGGCTTTTCTGAATCGGGCAGCTCCTTCACGGTTAAATGTTTCTGCATGATCTCCATATATTTCCTTCCTGCTCTCTCTATCCGGCTGGATAAAAAAGGAATATACAGTTTATTATCTTAACATATATTATCTTTATTCACAAGATTTCGCTCATAAAGTTTTTGTAAAGACATTAAAATTCCATATTTTGCATGATACCACGTAAGACCGCCCTGAAAATATACATTGTAAGGCTCGCGCAGCGGCCCGTCCGCGCTCAGCTCGATCGATGAGCCTTGCACAAAGGCACCCGCTGCCATAATGACTTTGGAATCATAGCCCGGCATGTCCCAAGGTTCCGGCGTCACATAGCTGTCTACCGGAGCAGCTGCCTGTATGCCTTCGCAGAATGCCCTAAGGCGCTCCGGTGAGCCTAAGGTAACTGCCTGTATGATATCATAGCGCGGCTCAAATGAATCCGGGATAACGCGAAAGCCCAGCTTTTCATAAATATTTGCCGCAAAAATCGCTCCCTTGAGCGCTCCGGCAGTGACAACCGGGGCCTGGAACAGTCCCTGGTAAAAGGACTGGATTATACCTAAAGAAGCGCCTACCTCCCTGCCTAGCCCCGGCGAGGTCAGGCGGCAGGCGGCATTTTCAATGCATTCTTTTGTGCCTGCAATATATCCGCCGGCCGGTGCAAGCCCGCCTCCCGGGTTTTTAATCAAAGAACCCACGGTCATGTCTGCCCCAAAATCTGACGGTTCCAGTAATTCTACGAATTCGCCGTAGCAGTTATCCACCATACAGATAATATCCGGTTTTATTTTTTTTACAAATGCAATCAGCTCTCCGACTGCCGCCGCAGACAGTGTCGGCCTTGACTGATAGCCTTTTGACCTCTGTACCGTGACCATTTTTGTATGCGCATGGATGGCATTTTTTATCGCTTCAAAATCAAAGCTGCCGTCCGGGCGCAGGTCAGCCTGCCTGTAGGAAATGCCGTATTCCGCCAGTGACCCCTTCGAAGGCCGTATGCCGATCACCTCCTCCAGCGTATCGTACGGCCTGCCGGAGGCTGACAGCAGCTCGTCGCCGGGCCTTAGATTGGACATCAGCGCCAGTGCCAGCGCATGTGTGCCGCAGGTAATCTGCGGGCGTACCAGTGCATCCTCTGTGTGGAAAATATCTGCATAGACTTTTTCCAATGTGTCACGTCCAAAATCGTCATAGCCGTAGCCGCTGCTCTGGTTAAAGCAGGCTGCACTGACTTTGTTTTTCTGCATGGCATGGATGACTTTCAGCTGATTGATCTGCGCATTGTCATCTATAACGGCAAAACGCTCTTTTAGGCTGTCTGCAATTTTTTCTCCAAACGAGGCTACTTTCTGGCAGATTCCCATTTGTTCGTAAATATTAACAATGCTGTGCCGTTTTGTTTCGTCTGGCTTTGTTTCGTCTGGCTTTGTTTTATCTTGTTTTAATTTGTCTGACTTTGACTGATCTGGATTAGTTTCAATCGCATTCTTTTGTTCCATAATTCTTGTTTATGATCCCTCGCTCTCTTAATATATCATTCATATATGCTAAAATTTTGTCGTTATCATAAGAAAACATGTCTTTATTCACCCATATGACATCTTTTTCCCGTCGAAACCATGTGAGCTGCCTCTTTGCAAAGTGCCTGGTATCCCGTTTTATGACAGATACTGCCTCATCAAGCGTACACTCCTTGTCAAAATATGGAAACAGCTCTTTATAGCCCAGTCCCTGCATGGATACGAGATCTTTGGTATATCCCATATCTTTTAACCGCTGCACTTCATTTAACAGCCCGTTTTCCATCATTTCATCTACGCGGCGGTCTATGCGCTCATAAAGACGGCTTCGGATATCGTTCAGCACAAAATAGGCAGACTGGTACGGAGACTGTTTTTTGTGCTCTCTTTCATTATGCTCAGATATTCTCCCTCCTGTCAACCTATAAAATTCTAAAGCGCGTATCAGGCGCTTTTTATTATTTGGATGTATCGAGCCGGCTGCGGCAGGATCTACCTCCAAAAGCATCTGGTGAAGCCTTTGCGTGCCGTACTGTTCGGCAGTCTGCGCAAGTTCTTTTCTGTATTCCCCATCTGCATCCTGTCTGGAAAAATCGATGTCATACAGCACGGCCTGAATATAAAATCCGGTACCGCCCGTGATAATCGGGATCTGTCCGTTTTGATAAATTTCTTCCATATATTTTTTGGCATATTTTTGGAACTGCACGACGTTAAATTCTTCGTCTGGCAGAAATTCGTCGATTAAATAATGTCTGACGCCCTGCATTTGTTCTTTTGTGATTTTGGCAGAGCCGATGTCCATGTATTTGTATACCTGCATGGAATCCGCAGATATGACCGCACCGCCTGCCGCCTCTGCCAGCCGGATGGAAAGCTCGGTCTTTCCTACGGCGGTCGGGCCGGTTAAAATAATCAGTGGTTTTTTCATGCTGTCACCTCCGTCAGCTGGTTTTCTACACAATCCGCTTGAATTTCCGCTCGATTTCTGACTTTGTCATAGAAATAATGGTAGGCCGTCCATGCGGGCAGTTGTATGGATTTTCCAGCTCCAAAAGGTCATTTAACAGCTTTTCGACCTCTGCGCGCGACAGCCTCTGGCTCCCCTTTACGGCAGCCTTGCACGACATCGAGGCTATTTTTTCCAAAATCAGCTCCGGCGTGCCGCGGCCGGCGTCATGCGACAGGCCGTCCAGCATTTCCATAAACAGCTCTTTTTGGTTTAAGCCGTACAGATTTGCCGGAACTGCGCAGATGGAATATTCCCTGCCTCCAAACGAATTGACCTCAAAGCCCAGGCGCTCGAACTGTTCCCTGTATTTTTGAAACAGCTCCTGCTCCGGCATTGTCATCGTCACAATAACAGGCGGGCTGATCTGCTGGGAAGTAAATTCATGTAAGGATAATTGTGCCATTATTTTTTCATATAATACTTTTTCATGCGCTGCATGCTGGTCTATAATAAACAGCTCGTTTTCCACCTGAACCAGCCAGTACGTATCAAACAGCTGCCCGATGATCGTATAATTCCGGCGCTTTGCCTCTTGTATAAAGTCTGCATGATAGGAGCCTGCTTCGGCTATGGAAAGCTGTTCATATGTTTGGTCTGTTTTATATGTTTGATATGATTGATCTAAAGGCTTGTCTTTTGCTTCTAAATACGTGAAGCCTTCCATATAAGCTCCATTCCTTTGCGCAGCAGGCGGCTGATCTGCAGCCTCCGGCAGTATGCCTTCTGCTGAAGCGGTATCTGCAGACTGTGGATTTTGTGACAGGGCCTTCCCGGACAGGTGCTCCCCTACAGCATGCAGATTCTGTACAGCATTCTGCATCGGAGCCTGTAATGAAACTTGTGCAGCATTCTGCATCGGAGCCTGTAATGAAACTTGTGCAGCATTCTGCATCGGAGCCTGCAGCGTATCCTGCGCAGCATTTTCAGCTGCATTTTGCGATGAATCCTGCACAGCATTAGCTTGTAACGTATCTTGCACGGTATTTTGCATCGGAGCCTGCGATGAATCCTGCGCATTGTTTTGCGATGGAACTTGTAGCAAATGATCTGATCTAGGACTGCCGGATTCATCTTTCATACTCTGTGGACAGTCAAATACGGAAAGCTCCCGTAAATCCTGTGCGGTCTGCTTGATAGGCTGCATATGCCCGTATTTGCGTTCGTAAGGGCTGTCCTTTCTTACCGATTCGGCAGCTGCCTGCAGCCTGTTTTTTTCAAAAGGCTCTGGACGGCGTTGGATGTGGGGCCTTTTTTCTTCATCTGCCTTGTCTTTGGGCGGCACCTGCGGTATCAGATCTTTATGCTCCAGAGCGTTTTTTATGGCAGCGGTCAGGATTTTATAGATTTCTTCTCCCCGTCGAAAGCGGATTTCCATTTTGGCCGGATGTACATTGACATCGATCAGGCGGCTGTCTATCGTAATCTGCAGCACGGTAAACGGATACTGGTGCTTCATTAAATACGGCCTGTATGCGTCTTCAATGCATTTTGTAATCAAAGCGCTTTTGATATACCGCCCGTTGATAAAGTAAGTCTCAAAATTGCGGTTTCCTCTGGATATAAACGGTTTGCCGATATAGCCGCTGACGCTGAGCAGTTCATGCTGTGCCTCCAGCGCAAGCACGCCTGCTGCGATCTCCCTGCCAAATATATGGTATATAATATCTTTTACCTGCGAGCTGCCGTTTGTATGCAGCTTCGGCTGGTTGTTTACAATAAACTGGAATGAAATATCTGGATGTGACAGTGCCAGACGCTCTGCCATTGAGCTGATATAAGAGGCTTCTGTCTGTGCAGATTTTAAAAATTTCTGCCTGGCAGGCGTATTATAAAATAGATTCCGCACCAAAAAAGTCGTTCCGTCAGGCGCTCCGATATCCTCAATGCTTTTTTGCTTTGAGCCTTCGATTACATACTTTGTGCCGGTTAATTCGCCGGATGTCTTTGTAATCAGCTCGACCTGCGCTACGGCTGCTATGCTGGAAAGCGCTTCTCCCCGAAACCCTAGAGATGAAATCGTAAGCAGGTCCTCGATGCTTTTCAGCTTGCTTGTCGCATGGCGCAAAAAAGCGGTCGGCACCTGTGCTTTTGGGATACCCTGTCCATTATCTGTTATGCGGATGAAAGATATGCCGCCGTCTTTGATTTCGATCGTGATCGCAGTCGCTTTTGCATCCACTGCATTTTCTACAAGCTCTTTGACGACGGACGACGGGCGTTCTACGACTTCTCCCGCCGCGATCTGGTCAATCGTCTGCTCGTCTAATACCTGTATGTCCGCCATTTAGCGCCTCCTTAATTATCCGTTAAACGTTTATTCTTTTAGCCGTTATGTTTTGTAACCTAGAGCGTGTTTGAAAACTATTTGACAGAAAGCATTTTTCAAACACGCTCCAGTATAAATTTTCATCGAACCAAATATATTTCAAATAACGGTCAGTTTACCATCTGTTTTTAACCTTATTCTGCAGTTCGTTTAATTTATTCATCGCTTCTAACGGTGTCATGGAGCTGATGTCTACATTTCGCAGCTCATCAATAATATCGTCATCCTTTACCGTATCAAAAAGGGAAATCTGTTCTAAGTCTACGGTATCTGTGCGAGCTTTCTTTTTCGGCTTTTTAGGAGCAGTGTGCACGGTCAGATTTTTTGCGATTTCAGTAATGTCGTTTGCACTCAGCTCTTCTACAATTTCTTTTGCCCGCACGATTACGCTCTCTGGCACGCCTGCCAGCTTCGCTACCTGTATGCCGTAGCTTTTGTCTGCACCGCCTTTTACGATTTTGCGCAGAAATACGATGTCATCGCCTTTTTCCTTAACGGCTATGCAGTAGTTGTTCACATTATCCAGCTTTCCTTCCAGTTCGGTCAGCTCATGGTAGTGCGTCGCAAACAGCGTCTTTGCCCCCAGCAGCTTTGGATTTGAAATATGTTCTACTACTGCCCATGCAATGCTTAATCCGTCAAATGTACTTGTTCCGCGGCCGATTTCGTCTAAGATCAAAAGACTCTGGCTGGTCGCATTGCGCAGTATGTTTGCGACCTCGTTCATCTCAACCATAAACGTACTCTGGCCGCTGGCAAGATCATCCGATGCGCCTACTCTCGTGAATACACGGTCTACAAGACCAATATCTGCCGATTTTGCCGGAACAAAGCTGCCCATCTGTGCCATCATTACAATCAAAGCAGTCTGGCGCATATAGGTGGATTTGCCCGCCATATTCGGGCCGGTAATAATCGAAATCCGGCTGTCCTCATTGTCCAGATAGGTATCGTTTGTAATAAACATATCATGGCTGATCATCTTTTCGACAACAGGATGGCGTCCTTCGTGAATATTTATGATTCCAGAGGCATTCAGTTTTGGGCGACAGTAATGGTTTTCTTCTGCTACGACTGCAAGCGATACAAGCACGTCCAGCGTGGCGACAGCCTTTGCGGTCTGCTGGATGCGTATGACCTCATCTGCGATTTTTTTTCGGATTTCACAGAAATATTCATATTCCAGTGCTACCAGCTTATCTTCCGCACCTAAAATCGTATCTTCCAGCTCTTTTAACTCCGGCGTTATGTACCGTTCGGCATTGGCAAGTGTCTGCCTGCGCACATATCGGTCTGGAACCATATTTTTATAAGAATTTGTCACTTCCAGATAGTAGCCGAATACTTTGTTATATTTAATTTTAAGATTTTTAATGCCTGTTTCTTCCCGTTCACGCTTTTCGATATCGGCAAGCCAGGTCTTGCCGTTTGTGCGGGCCTCACGCAGCTTGTCGATATCTTCTTTGTACCCGTTTTTTAAAATGCCGCCGTCGCGGACTGAAATCGGTGCTTCTTCCTCGATTGAAAGTTCAATCAGCGTATAAATATCTTCTAATGCGTCCATTTCCTCTTGAATCTGCATTAAGAGCGGACAATGAAAATCTTCCAGAAGCTGTTTGATCGGGGCAATCATCTTTACAGATCCCTGCAGTGCAATCAAATCTCTTGGATTGGCTGTCTGGTAAGTCACACGCGTAATCAGCCGCTCCAGATCATGAATCGGATGCAGGTATTCACGGACTTCCTCACGGTCAATCATATTTGCATTTAATTCTTCCACTGCATCGTAACGGCGTTCGATTTCGCTGCGTTCGATCAAAGGCTGCTCAACATACGACCTTAACATGCGTGCTCCCATCGCCGTTTTTGTCTTATCGAGCACCCAGAGCAGAGAGCCGCGTTTCTGCTTCTCGCGCATAGTTTCTACCAGCTCCAGATTGCGTCTTGTCGAGCTGTCGATCACCATAAACATGCCGGTTGTATACGGATGAATGGATGACATATGCTCCAGTGAATTTTTCTGTGTCTCGTACAAATATTTCAGCAGAACGCCCGCTGCTGTCGTGCCGCTTGGATAGTCTTTCAGCCCAAGGCCTTCCATGCTGTTGACTTTAAAATGTGAAAGCAGTGTCGATACGGCTGTCTCGTCTGTAAAGTACCATGCGTCCAGAGAAGAAATGCTGATTCCCAGACGCGAGTGAATATCTTCTATATCTATGCCGCTGACATAAAAAGCTTCGTTGCAGATAATTTCGGACGGGGCAAATTTATGAATCTCATCCAGGAGCTTTGGCTCTGTCTCGATTTCTGTAACATAATAATCGCCGGTTGTCACATCCGCGGTAGACACCCCATAACGCCCGTTTAGGTATACGATAGACATAATATAATTATTTTTAGATTCGTCAAGCGCCTGCATATTCGTATTTGTGCCAGGCGTAACGATACGGATGACCTCGCGGTGTACGATTCCCCGCGTCTGCTTGGGATCTTCCACCTGCTCACAGATCGCGACTTTGTGCCCTTTTTCTACCAGCTTGTTCAAATATCCTTCGACAGAATGATAAGGTACACCGCACATCGGTGCACGCTCGTTCAGGCCGCAGTTTTTTCCGGTCAGAGTCAGCTCCAGCTCTTCTGAGGCTTTTAATGCATCTTCAAAAAACATTTCATAAAAATCGCCCAGACGGTAAAATAAAATACAGTCCTTGTAGCCGTTCTTTATTTCCAAATATTGCCGCATCATCGGCGTTGCTTCTGACATCATATCTGCCATATTACTTTTCCTCGCTCTTCTATCGTTTGTTTATCGTTTATCGTCTATCCTCTATCGCTTGTTTTGTCGTCTGTTTATCTTCTGTTCTCTATCGCTTGTTTTGCCGTTTGTTTATTTTCTGTTCTCTATCGTTTGTTTTATCGCTTGTTCTGCTGTTTGTTTAGTTTGTTTATTTTCTGTTCTCTATCGTTTGTTCTGCTGTTTGTTTATCTTCTGTTCTCCATCGTTTGTTTTATCGTTTGTTCGGCTGTTTGTTTATCTTCTGTTTTATCGTTTGCTTATCATCTGTTTTCTATCGTTTGTTCTGTCTGCATAGGTTTAAACCGCATACCGATCTTTTCTGCTGTCTTAATGCCGTCCATGGCTGCCGACATAATACCGCCTGCATATCCGGCGCCTTCTCCGCATGGGTAGATTCCCTGCACTGTGCTTTCACCATGTTCATCGCGCAGAATACGTACAGGCGATGAAGTACGGCTTTCAATGCCGGATAATATCGCGTCATAGCGGTTAAAACCCGGTATATAATCTGCAAAACGCTCCATTCCGTAAATCCAGGCTTCTTTCACAGAATCCGGCAGCAGCTCTCCCAGATCTGCAAATGTGCAGGCACCTTTTGTCTGGGATGTGAAATCACCGTAGTGCGCGGTCATACGCCCTGCCTTAAAATCACCATACAGCTGCTGCGGAATCTTTCCCGCACCAAGCATAAAGGCACGCTCTTCCAGTTTTCTTTGAAATGCTATGCCGCTAAGGGACTGCGTGCTGGTCCTAGGAAAATCCTGTGGTGCCACCGATACAATAATGGCGCTGTTTGCATTACATCCGTTACGCCCGTGATAGCTCATGCCGTTTACTGCCAGCCTTCCTTTCTCAGAAGAAGCATTGACTACATAACCGCCCGGACACATGCAGAAGGAATAAATGCCGCGTTTATAGTCTGACGGTGCCTGATATGCAGCTGTCACTTTATAAGAAGCCGTCGGCAGATATGTCAGGTCAGCTCCCTGATATTGGTGCAGATCGATCATTTTCTGTGGATGCTCTACCCGGAATCCGACTGCAAATGCTTTGGACTCCATAGGCAGATGGCGCTGCTCCAGCAGCTCAAACGTATCTCTCGCACTATGCCCGATCGCAAGTACCAGTAATTGTATCGGGATCTGCTCGATTTCTTTTTTTATGCATTGATTTGTTTTGATAAAATTATCTGTTTTGATAAAATCATCTGTTTTGATAAAATCATCTGTTTTGATAAAATCATCTGTTTTAATACATGGATCTGTTTTAACACTGTTCTCTGTTTCAATACTTTTATCTGTGTTCCTATATTGATCTTCGTTGTATATTGTACGCTCTACTGTGACAGAGCAGATTCTGCCGTCTTTGACCTGAAAATCACTAAGGCGCGTTTCAAAATAAAATGTGCCGCCCAGCTGCGTGATTTTTTCCCTCATATTTTTTATGACATGAATCAAATGGTCTGTGCCGATATGAGGTTTGTTGATATACAAAATACTTTCATCCGCCCCGCACTGTACAAACGTATCCAGTACAAAACGGTTTCTTCCGTCAGGGTCTTTGACCAGTGTATTTAGCTTTCCGTCTGAAAATGTACCTGCACCGCCTTCGCCGAATTGTACGTTTGAAGAGGTGTCTAAGACTCCGACGCGCCAGAAATTTTCGACATCCCGCTGCCTGTCTTCCACTTTTCTGCCGCGTTCTAAAATAATCGGCCGATAGCCGTGCAGTGCCAACAGGTATGCGCAGAATAATCCTGCCGGGCCGCTCCCTGCAATGACCGGACGGCAGCTTAATTCCGCTTGTCCGGTTTTTGGAAAAGTGTAATGATTCCGCTTGGTTAACATAATATTTTTATTGTGAAGTTTTTGTACAAGCTTCTTTTCCAGACTACAGTTTTCTGGTCTTTCTTTTGTCAAACACTGTTTTTCTTTGGAATGCTGTTTTTCTTCGAAATACAGTCTTTTTTCAAGCTGCCGACTTTTTTCAAGAGGCTGATTTTTTTCGGAATGCTGTTTTTTTTCAAATTGCTGTTTTATTTCCGAATTCTGATTTTTTCCAGAATTCTGATTTATTTCCGAATGCTGATTTTTTCCAAAATACTGTTTTTGATCCAGATCCTGCGAAAAATCATCCGGTTTTAACATAACGTCTACTGTGTATACATATACAACTTCACTTTTGCGCCGTGCATCTATAGACTGTTTAAAAATATGAAAAGAAAATTCCTGATCCGGCTTTAAACGCAGCAGTCTGCGTATTTTCAATTCAATATCATTTTTATTATGTTTTAGAGGCATTTTTATTTGCTGTATGCGAATCATAGTGTACTCTTTCTTTTTCGTTTTTCTGTCTGAACTTACATTTTTTCTGTCTGGCCCTACATTTTTCTGTCTGAACTTACATTTTCTGTCTGAACTTATATTTTCTGCAGGGCCTTACGTTTTTTGTCTGCTTATTATTTTGCCTGTCTGTTATTATTATGTTCACCGTTATTTATGCTGCTGCGCAGTCCCCCGGAGGCAGTCCTGTATATTACTGTGCAATCCCGCCGCAGCTGTGCAGTCCTGCCGCATAACCGCTGGACCACGCCCACTGCAGATTGTATCCGCCGCATTTTGCATCGATATCTACAATTTCTCCTGCAAAATAAAGTCTGGGTGTAATTTTTGATTCCATAGTCAGGGTTTTGATTTCATGTAAGGGTATCCCGCCGGCAGTGACCTGTGCAGCATCAAAACCCTTGGTTCCTGTTATTTTTATTTTATATTTTTTTAACAGCGCAGCAAGACGCTGCGCAGACTGCTTTTGGATGTTTCTGCCTGTCTGATCTATGGCGATTCCTGCCCGGCGCAGCATGGGCTGAATTAATTTTTCCGGCAGAAAGCCGATCAGGCATCTGCCAGCTGTCTTGTGCGCCTGGTATCTGCTTTGGAACCGTTCCATTAAATAAGAGGCTAGCTCTTTTTGTGACATCTGCGGCTTGAAATCCAGATTTACCGCTACCTGCCGCTGCCCAGACAGCGCATATGCTGCAGTCCGGCTGAATTGGAAGATTACAATGCCGGATATACCGTAATCCGTAATCTGAAGTTCACCCTGCTCAAAAGCAGCTTCCTGGCCGTCTATAAGGAGCGTGGCACTGCATCTGGTCCGTACGCCTGCAGGCAGTTTCCATTTGTTGTAATCCGCTGTCAATGCTGTCAGTGCCGGAACAGGGGCCTTTAACTGATGTCCCAGCTGCTTCGCATAAATATATCCGCTGCCGTCGCTGCCCGTCTTTTTTGCGGCCTTTCCACCCGCAGCCAGTATACACGACAGGCTGTATACCGGCTTGTCTTTTGTTAGAATTTCAAAAATCTGAGAATTTTGTATTTTATGTATTTCTCGTATGCCGGCCGAATACGCTGCCGTGACTTCAAGGCGCGCAGCCTCTTCCAGCAGTACATCTCTTACAGAAGACGCCTGTTCACTTTCGGGATAGATACACGTCCCGTTTTTTTGAATCGGACGTATGCCAAGCTCTTCAAAAAAATGAATGGTATCCGCATAAGAAAACTGCGTAAATACCGTCTGCATAAAATCCGGATCTTCGCAGTAATAATATTCCATCTTTTGGTCTACATTTGTGTAATTACATTTTCCATTGCCAGTAGCTAAGAGCTTTTTTGCTGCCTGCGGCATATGTTCCAGCAGGATGACATGTGCACCCATTCTGGCAGCAGTAATTGCAGCCATCAGTCCGGCCGCACCGGCACCGATCACTGCAACGTCGTAGATTTTTGGATTCATGTCTGCCACCTTTACAATAAAAGCAAAACGATAGAAAGCACGCTGCGCGGACTTTCGGTTGTCATGAATTAAAATTACATGTTTTGAAACATTCTTCCTTCCATTATAAGATACCCTATTTCTATTTTCAAGTAGCAAAATACACGTGACATGCTGTTTCATGATCTGATACGGCAGCTAAGCAGACGCAGCAGATTACAAGTCATATAAGATTCCCGCTCAGCTTGTGCAGCTCTCCAGATAACCGTACAGTGCCTGCTCGTCCAAAAAATATTTTCCGTCCATAAGCTCCTGTTTTTGTTCCATTGTCAATGTACTGTAAGGAATGCCTGTATGCAGAAACAGGGTCTGTGTATGATAATAGTAGACATCCAGATAGCCGTTGTTCTCTTTTAATTCAAACTGATAACGCACCGTATTTCCGCTTGCAGGCTGTGTCGGCACATCCGGCTGTGTTTTTTCCCGGCTGGTATCTGCTGCCTGATCCTGGTCTTTGGCCAAGCCATCATTAAGGGTGTCTGTTTCCAGGGATGGTTCTGTCTGAAGTCCCTGATCCATATTTTCCTGCACCTGATCGTCTGCCTCTGCCTCTCTTTTGTGTGATCTATATTGTACCACCGCAATAATGACTGTCCCAGAAACTAAGAGCAGGCACAGCGAAAGCCAAAAAATACGCATACTCTTTTTGTGATTCATAATTAACCTCCATTCGTATCATCCACAATTTACCGGAGTCTGATTTACAAAAAAGTATGCACATTTTTTTCTTTTTTATTCATAATTTTTTAGCAAAATTTTATACTATACTATGCATGAAGCTGCGCCAGAATGCCTTCCACACGGCTGATTGCTTCGTCTACCTGCTCTCTTGCCTGATTGATCCGATCCTGTACGAGCCAGTCCGCAGCCAGACCATCAAAAAAATAATCTGCAAAGGTAAAAAAATCTCCCGTCTGAACATTTAAATTTGATTCATCCGTTATATCGCTCAATTCCTTCTGGAACCGTTTAAGATCACTTTTGGCATCATCCATATACGATTGTGCCTGATCCATCTTGGAACGCTTGCATAGTGTAGAGAGAAATCCCCCGCCGATCAGATCTACAATTCCCCAGTTTTTAGCACTATTCAGCTCATTTTTTGCCAGATTTAAGCTGTCTAGTGCACGCTGCCCTGCTGATACCGCTTCTAGCCGTTCCTTTTCATAATCATACATTTTTTATCCTCCATATTTCTGAAAGCTTATATAACGTGTTCCCTGAAAGGTCAGGATTCCTTCCTCGCCCTCGGCAGTCGAATGATAATCCTTGTTTGTCACCTTAAATTCGATCTGTTTCCCGTCCTTTGTTAAAAATGTGATATAATAACTATGGGAAGTCGTATTATGGCCATATATATTTGCATTTACTAAATTAATGAATTTCTGTGTCCGCCTGTGCGTTACAACAGCGGCTGCCTCATTTACTGGCAGACTGTTATTGCGAGACCACGCTTGAACACGCGTTGCAATTACAAAGACAATGCATACAGCAATAAAAATCCAACAGATCATAAAAAGCAGATCAAATCCAGAATCAAACATTTTTCACCCCCCCTCTTTTGTTACTGCTGTATTTTCATAAAACGCGATACCAGCTTTAGAATATGCCTTCCACCGGGAAACAGCTCCATTTCCTGCGGCGTAACTGCCCGCAGCACAAGCAGCAGCACAAAATAAGCCAGTATGCTGAAAAACAATGCAGCTGGAACGGTCACGTATTTTTGCGGAATTACCTGGCCTAGTCCATATTCAATTACCCAGCAGCAGGAGGCCATAACCGCTGCACATACTGCTGGTATTACAAATGTCTTCATAAATTCTGGTATCCAGAACCCGCTTTTATATAATGCAAACTGGTTTAGAACGGTAACAGCTATTCCAAACACAGTCATAGCCACAATAACTGCGTAAATATTCAGCTTTGTAAACTTTAATAAAGCTGCCAGTGTCGATACGTGCAGCACTAATGCGACTGCGCTGTTGATTACTGGTGCACGCAGCCTGCCGATTCCCTGCAGGATGCTGGCCGTCACGGTAGAAAGTGAATAGAAAATCACTGTTATGCCGCCTGCAAGCAGCAGTCCTGAGGCCAGCGGCTCTGTATCCTGGAACAAAAATTCCATGATCGGATCAGATAAAAGCATTAAAACGAACGCCGACGGCAGCGCAATCAGCAGAGAAAAACGGACTGCAAGCTCTGTCTTTTCGGACACCTCCTGCGGCTGGTCTTTTGCATGGGAGGCCGTAATGCTTGGAATGCATGCTGCACCGATTGCTGCAGCGACTGCAATCGGCAGATTTACCAGTGTTTTGAATTTGCCGGAAAAAACGCCCCACCATAAAGAAATCTGCTGCTGGTCAGCTGCATCTTTCATCATATGCTTAAAAACGCCCTGCTCTACGACGATTGTGATATTGTAAAGTGCCGAAGCTGCCAGGATCGGAAGCACCGTAAGCAGCATGGCACGAAACAGTGTCTGATAGGAAACTTTTTTTATACGTTCTTTGCGCATGCGCTTTTTCAAAGTCGGAAAAAATGCCTTGTACAGTACATATAAAAACAGCAGGGAGGCCGCTGCGCCTGCCGTCGTTCCAAGCGAAGCGCCCATTGCGCCAAAAGCGGCGTGGTAGCCTTCTTCATTTGCAAGCACCCTGCCCAGCTTATCGCCATAAGAAGCCAGAAAATATGCCGCGCCTACACTGACAAATGCATTGACGAGCTGCTCAAACACCTGTGATACAGCACTGGGATTCATATTTTCCATTCCTTGGAAAAAACCGCGCAGCACGCCGAGCAGTGCCGTAAGAATCAGGGTCGGGGCAAGCACCCGCAGCGCATAGAGGCTGAGCGGCGTCTGAAAAATCGTACCCGTAATATACCGCGCGCCAAAAAAGACAACGGCGCATGCTGTTGTTCCTACTACAAGCGCGAATAGAAACGCACATTTTAATACACGGTGCGCATTTTTTAATTCTCCTTTTGTGCGGTAATCCGATACTAAGCGTGAGACTGCCATCGGCAGACTGTACGAAGACATTAAAAGCAGTATATTATAAATATCAAACGCACATCCATAATAATTATTGCCTAGGTCTCCTATTATCGAAGTCAACGGAATCCGGTAAATCAGTCCGATAATCCGGCCTAAAATAGCGGCAAGCGCAAGTGTTCCGCCTTGTAATAAAAAATTGTGATTTCTGTTTTTTCTTGCCATAGAGTCTCACTATCCTACTGCAGCAAAGAAGCATCCGCATAAAACTGCACCCGTTCTGGATGAGATTGATCCAGAACGCATACCCAGGTCTTGCCCTGATTCAGCTTAATTTCTTTTCCGTCACTGTCATAATAACGGGTCGGCGAGAAATTATCCGTCCGCTCCCATTTGATGTCTATGGCTTTTCCATTTGTGACATACCAGCCGGTACCGCTGCCCGTTGTAGTGACTTCCAGATAACCGCTGCTGTCCAGCGTACGGACGCCTGCATTCTGCATAATAATATTTTTCACTGCCAGCTGGCTTCCGTCTGTCCCGTCGATATGACGGCCGCCATACTGATAACGATAGTATAAGCCATCCTGTGAATTGTATTCAAAATACGGCTTATTGATCTGATATCCCGGAAAAACTACCGCTGCCTTCTGACATGTCTGTCCCTTTAATTTCACAGGCTTGTCATCTTTTGCAAATGTAAAGCTGCCGTTATAGTCTTCTCCATGCTCTTTGTCATAATTTTTTAATTCTACGCCTGCCATAAGCCCTTCGCCGGTGGCGTAAGCATTGTGGGGCGCTTTTTTTGATTTATCCCGGTATATTACAGCCTGATCAACCGCATACTCCAGACCATTTAGATCATCAATCTGTCCGCTTTCCAAAAATCCCTGCGCATATGAAGCCTGTCCGTAATGCAGGTAAATGGCATCATATTCCATTGAATAATATGCGTAATACAGTCTGCTGCTGCGTACCGAGCCGAGCTTCTCCAGATTCTGATAGTCCTGGAAAATTCCCATAAGGCGTGTAAGGCCCCCTTCTACAGGGGCTTCATACATGATGTCTGCTTTGCTGACGCCGTACTGCGGCAGCGCAGTATCCGTATTGCCGATCATGCATGAAATCGGCCGCTGCCTTGCCAGATCTTCAGCAATCCATTC
Source organism: uncultured Eubacterium sp. (assembly GCA_910586445.1). Classification (GTDB taxonomy): domain Bacteria; phylum Bacillota; class Clostridia; order Lachnospirales; family Lachnospiraceae; genus Eubacterium_J. Next base: position 98,328 of record CAJUHV010000002.1, on the reverse strand, counting down.
GCCTGTCAGATAGCTTTTCGCCTCGCCCTCATGCAGATCCTCTTCCTTCTCTTCCGCCTGCGTTTCTTCATCTTCTTCAACGACCGTCTCTTCATCCGGTGCAGTGTCTTCGGCAACGACGATTTCTGCCTCCGGAACCTTTTTCTCTTCCTCCTCTTTTTTTCCGCAGCCTGTAAGAAGAATGCAGGTGCCTGTTACGGCGAGCAGTCCGGCAAATGCCCGTTTTTTCATGCCTGCCAGGTATTCGCCTGTTTTCTGGCTGCTTTTGTTGGTTGCTTCTGTTTTCATATGCATTTTTCCTTTTGTCTTTCTAATTATTTTGTTTTTTATTATTTTGTCCTTACAGCAGATCAAATTTATTCTTATAGCAAATCGTTTTTATTTTTTAGCAGATCAAATTTATTCTAATTACAAACCGTTTTTGTTCTTATAACAAATGAGATTTGTTCTTGCAGCAATCGTTCTAGTTAGGATTGGCTTTTATCTTAAAATCCGCAGCTCTTCTAATATCGTACGCTGAAGTCCTTCCATCACGTCAGCATCCTGCTGTGTCATATGGTCATAGCCGAATAAATGCAGCATGCTGTGCACAATCAGAAAGGCAAATTCCCTTAATTCGCTGTGGCCGTAGCTTTCCGCCTGCTGCTTTACCCGGTCAATATTGATAATAATATCCCCAAGCACGGTTTCACCGGTATCTGGATTGAAATTATCGGCATCTGCCTGCAGCTGCACGAAATCCCCCGCTGATTCGTATACAATCATAGGAAAAGACAATACATCTGTAGGCAAATTGATTTTCCGGTATTCCTGATTAAACTGCTGAATGCCCTGATCATCTGTCAGCAGCAGATTGACCTCCGCTTCAAATGGAAATTTCTGGTGTGCAACAGTATAGTAAATTACTTCCCTGGCTGTTTTCTTGTAGTCAAAAGCAAAATCGACATCTATTTCCTGTTCTATGCTGATCGTCATGTCAGTTCCTCCTTTTTCAAAATAGACTCTCGGAAATTCTCAAGCTTATCTTATAATAATTCTTCTTCTTTTGACAAAAACTCACGGATTTTAATAAATTGATTCATGGTAAGTCCACTGCGGTCGTATATGCCTGAGGCAGACTTTTCATTTAAAGTCTGATATATGACCATATCCCGGTTCCATGAGCTGGAAAGCGTTGTGCGGTCTAATAATTCAAATTTTGTCACCAGTGTATCCGTAATATGTACAATTGCGGATTCAATCGTAGAAATAGGCCGCATTTCTCCTTCATATTCACTTAGTATCGTAATGATTTCGTTGGGAAAACAATTGTTCTGGGCAATTTTTACGCCATTTTCTATAAACGGCTCCCCGCCTAGTTTTCCAAGCCGGTAATAAAATCCTCCGACTGCAGCCAGCTTTACGTCTACGCCGACATTTGCTGCACAATGCGCTGCGATTCTGGATACACGTATGCCGTGATTGTAATCTACCTGCGAATATTTCTTTATCTCACGTACAAGATGAAAGCTGGGATCTACAATCGTATCCAGGCTGATCTCTCCGAAATGCGCAAGCCGAAAATGCAGGATATCATATAAAAAATGCATTCCCAGTATGCTGAGCACCCCGCTTAAACATGAGAAACCGAGCAGCTTTACCGTCGGTATGCCTTCTTCTAAATAATAAAATAAAACCGGAACCGCGATGCTTAATGCCATCGTCATGATCTCTGCGTACCTGCGGTATTCTTTCTGGTCATACATGCTTGTAACGATTATGCCTAAAAGGGCCATCATCAGATAACATGCCGCGTTACCTGTCGTCATGTTTCCGCCTTGTCCCATCTGGGCTATAAAAAACAACATAACTACAAGCGCCTGCTCCCGGTCAAGTCCTGCTGCCAGTAAAAATGCAAGAATGAAAACCGGAGCTGTATAGCCGGGAAAAAATGAGGCCAGAAGCAGCAGTACAATACCTGCTGTATAGTATTCACACATCCGCTGGTAATCCTCAGCAGAATCCGGCCTGTCCTTCTTATGCAGCCTGCTGCTCTCCAGATAAAAAATAAACAAGATTGCAAACAATACGTCTATAAAGATCAAAGACAGTGCATTGTCAATCGACATTCTGTGTATGGCTGCAAACAGCAGTCCTGATAACGGCGTAATACAGGCAAGGTATACGAGCTTCATCATACGCTTTGTAATAAATCTTTCTTCTGTCATGCCTTCCATTTTGCCACCTGTTTTTTCTGTTTCATTCGTTCGGAACGTCTGTCATGCCCTGCATGTCCAGCCTGCTTTTTTTCGTAGATCTCATATGCGTTTACAATTTTTTGTACAAGCGGATGGCGTACGACATCCTTGCTGGACAGCTCGCATATGCCGATTTCCTCGACATTCTTCAATACCTGCAGTGCGACGTCCAAGCCGGATTTTGCATCGGGCGGCAGGTCTTTCTGCGTGGCGTCGCCCGTTATGACGACTTTAGACCCAAATCCGATACGGGTTAAAAACATCTTCATCTGTGCCGGCGTTGTATTTTGTGCCTCATCTAGTATAATAAAAGAATTATCCAGCGTGCGCCCGCGCATATAGGCAAGCGGAGCTACTTCAATCAGCCCCTTTTCCATATTGCGCATAAAAGCATCTGCCCCCATAATCTGGTGCAGGGCATCGTATAAAGGGCGCAGGTATGGATCTACCTTGCTCTGTAAGTCTCCCGGCAGAAACCCCAGCTTTTCTCCTGCTTCTATTGCCGGACGGGTCAGGATAATGCGTCCGGTTTCCTCTTTTTTAAAGGATGTCACTGCCATAGCCATGGCCAGGTACGTCTTTCCGGTACCTGCCGGGCCAGTGCCAAATACAATCATGCGGTCATGAATGAAATCTACATATTTTTTCTGGCCGAGTGTTTTCGGCTTGATCGGCTTGCCGTTGACCGTATAGCCGACGCACTCGTCATCGATTTCTGCAAGAGTAACCGTTTCTTTTTCCTTGACCAGAGAAACCGCATAGTCTACATTCTGTTCTGTAATGGCACTGCCGCGCTTAGACAGATCGATCAGCTGTGAAAGCACTTGTCTCGCATTGGATATACGCGCAGAATCACCTAAAATCTTTACCTGCTCATCCCGGCAGATCACTGTTACACCCAGACTGCGCTCAATTTTTTTTACATATAAATCAAACTGCCCGAATACATTTGTCATATGTTCTGCCGGCAGTTCCATAGATATCTCATTCAGACTCATCTACTGCATTCCCTTCATTTTCCGCATCCGGTACATGTACTGTAGTCGTGGCATATTGAAATGTATTTTCCAGTACAGTAATGCTGCCCGATACGGTGTATTTTTTTTTGCCTGCTCTTATCATAACATGTTTTTCTAAAATGAGAACACCTTTTTGTGTTAATTTTTCCAAATAATTGGCAAAATTTTTCTCTGCATGTGTTTTTGCTTCTTCTCTTGAATAAACCGCCTGTCTGGATTCGTATTCGTCATAGACACGCCGTACAAAATAAACTGGCAGATAAAATGAATCACATATGCGCAGCTGGCTTTTTGTGTCCATCACCGTATATTTGTCATATGACACCTTTTTCCACGGAAATTGAAAATACGAATCCGTAATGCTGATACCATAACGGTGCTGCTGCTGGCCGCTGTATATAATTTCCTCATGTGCAGCCTCAAAGCTGTCACGGTACTTGTATTCCGTCTTCAGCTGGATATCTGCATCCGCGGTGCAGTACTGATAGTCGATGACCGTTCCGCTGTCGTCATAAATCGGCAGCGCGCCTGAGACAAGGATATCCCCCTTTTTTACAGAATCCCCCTGATTCACACAGGGAGTCCCTTTACGTACATAAATGCTTTCAATCGTGCCGTCATGCAGCGCGAGCAGGTCGTATCCGCTCTGCTGCTGGTCTTGAAACTCCTTGGGCAGCTTTGCATCTGCCCTGTCATCTGCGACGACCAGATTTTCCTGGATATCTACCGTCAGAGTTGTGCCTTCGCGTTTTACGGAAGTCCAGATAATACTGTCAAAACAGCTGCGGATCTCTTCTTCTAATTTTGTGCAGTCAATATCGGAAATATGAGTTCCGTATGAGCTGTTTTTTTCTTCCAGAAACTGCAGCATGCTGTCATCTGTCACGCTGTCATTGCCATTTATATTTATTTTCCAGATAAATCGTGATAATGCAATCAATAATGCCATGCAGACCACAATGCCTGCAAACAGTATTTTACGCTTGCGGTAACGGAAGAAAAAAAACGGGATTCCGCTTTTGCCCATAATACGGATATGTGTGCCGGATTTTTTCAGCAGCGGTTTCAGGCACCGGAATCCCTCCACCGATATCTTAAAATAATAGACATCCCCCTGCTGGCGCAGCTCCCATATAAGGATTTCATGATTGCTGCACAAATTTAAAAACCGTTCTGGCGCATAGCCCCACAACGCTACTTCTACATATCCGCGTACATATTTGATCAGACGCAACAGCATGCTACACCTCAGTTTTCATAAATAATCTGTTCTATAAATCCCTTGATTTTCATTTCTTCATTGGTGTAATATTCTACCTGCAGCCGTTTCCCGATAATCAGAATCCTGCAGTCCTTTGCCTGAATGCGGATATGGTTTTCCTTATATTCTAAAATCCCGCGGTAATTTTCAATTAACAGTTCATTCTGGCCGGTAACAGACAGCAGCACGCTGCCATAAGCCAGATCCGCGGGCAGTTCAAATGCCCGGATCATATTCTCTTTTATTCCGCCGGACCGGCTGGTTCGTTTTCTCATAACGGCTCCAGTGATACGGTTTAGATTTACCCGTCAGAATGCATTTACACAATGACCCGGCCGGGTATCCGCATCCATAATATTAATACTATTAACACTATTCTATGCAGCACCAAAAACCGGTATGTGTGAAATTTAATAGCCAAAAGAACCATCCAGTGATTCATCCTGTTCTATCCAGTCGCTTACGTCGATATGGCGGTAGGAATCGTCCGTATCCCGGATAAAAACACTGCTGATGCCTGCATTGATGATCAGCCGCTTGCACATGGAGCAGCTGTTGGAATTTTGAATATATTCGCCGGTATCTGCTTCACGCCCGGACAGATACATCGTAGCCCCGATCATTTTCTCGCGCTCCGCGCTGATAATGGCATTTGCTTCTGCATGGACGCTGCGGCATAGTTCGTACCGCTCCCCTCTTGGTATGTTCATCTTCTGGCGCAGGCAGTATCCTAAGTCTGTACAATTTTTGCGGCCGCGGGGTGCTCCCACATAACCAGTCGATATGACCTCATCATTTTTTACAATTACAGCGCCATAATGCCTGCGCAGACAGGTGCACCGCTTGGATACTACATCTGCCAGATCTAAGTAATAATTGATTTTATCCCTTCTTGCCATACAGGCTTCTCCTTTTTATATATTGCATATCTTAGTTATATATTATTTTTAGTATTACATTCAAACAAGGGATTAGAACTGTACTCTAATCCCTTATCCATTCTTATTAAGGTCAGCGTGTGCTGCTGCGGCATCAGTCTGGCACATCTAAAATACTATTTATTCCTGTATTTTTTTCTAAGCGCAAGCTCTGCTTCTGAAAATACTTTTTCGCCGTTTCCCATGATCAGCTCTGCCTCGCGGATATCTTTTACAAGTTTCCATAATTCTACAGGTTCGATAGAAGGCTTCTGCTCTGTTCCCGGCAGCGTCTTATTCAGCGTAATATGACGCTCTACCGAAGTCGCACCCATCGCAACCGCGCATGTGCTGACCAGAGTACCGATCTCATGTCCGCTGTAGCCTACTTTGCAGTGATACCGTTCTTTTAATTTGTGAATCAGGCGCAGGTTTGCATCAATGCTTACCATAGGATAGGCACTGTTGCAGTGCATCAGCTCAAACGGACAGTCATGCTTACGGAATACATCCACTGCATGGTCAATCTCTTCAAATGTGCTCATTCCAGTCGCCATAAAGGTATATTTTTTTTCTTCCGCTACTGTTTCAAGCAGCTCATCATTGACCAGCATAGGAGAGGCGATTTTATTATATTTCAAATCATACTGCCTGAGAAACAGCTGCGAGTCTATATCATATGCAGAGGCATACCAATCGACATTTTTTGCTTTGCAGTATGCATCTATTTCATCATATTCTGCCTTCCCAAATTCAAGACTGCCTTCCCCGCACAGTGTATGCTCCAGATGCGCTTCTTCCGATGACTCATGGCCGCTGCTGCCTGCTTTTTTCCGAAACTTCACTGCGTCACATCCTGCCATAACCGCTGCGTCAATCAGCCTTTTTGCAAGATCTACACTGCCATTATGATTAATCCCTATTTCTGCTGTTATAAAAGTCCTCATACACCGTCAGCTCCTTTCCATATGGAGTATTTAGCTGCATACGTCAAATTTTAACATTGTTTTATATATTATACTGCTGCATACATTAAAATTTCGTATGTAAATATAACAAATTACTGTATACACTAAAATTTCATATGTATAAATATATTATACTAAATATCTGTATGAGTGTAAAGACTATTCTTATTTATGATACTGCTCTGCAAACAAACTTATTTTAAGTATGTTTTAGCTGTTTCTTCTGTTAAATCAAATTTTTCACGAATCTTGCTTACGATAATATCATCCCCTGCCTTCAACTCTTTTAGAGCGTGTTTGAAAAATCATTCCTGTGATCTGCACTCCCCACTTTGCGGATAATTCATCCCAAATTTAATCAACATAGCCCGCTATGCCTCATAAATTTGGGATAAATTCTCCACTAAGTGTGAAACACATCTCACAGAAAGCATTTTTCAAACACGCTCTAGTGTAGACACACCTCCTCAATATAATTTTTAGCAATCTCATCCACGCCGCAGTCACGGTATTTTTCTATGCAGTTCTTCATAATCCATGCTAAAATAATTTTTTCTGAAGGCAGCCGCTTACAGGCAGCATCGTACCTGGCCTTCCCATCTGCTGCATAAATATTTTTTGCGGAGGCTGTATCTATATTCATGGAATTACCTCCTGCCTATATAGTATCATATTCTGTACCAAAAGCCACTTCGTTTTTTTATTTATGAAAAAAGAAAGTTCGCACAGCGTGCTTTCTTTTGCTGGCACTTAAATTTCTGCCTTACTTGTGATATGGCTCATGGTTCATAATCCGAAAGCTCCGGTAAATCTGTTCCAGCAAAATAATGCGCATAAGCTGATGTGGAAACGTCATCTTGGAAAAACTCAGGCAGAAATCTGCCTGCTTTAGTATTTCATCGGACAGTCCTAACGAGCCTCCGATAATAAATACAATATGGTTTTTTCCATTGACGCCGAGCAGCCGGATTTTTTCGGACAGTTCTACGGAATCAAGCATCCTGCCTTCAATCGCTAGTGCGATCACATAGGCTTCTTTGCGGATCTGCTTAATCAGCCGCTCTGCTTCTTTTTTCTTGATCAGTTTTTGTTCATTTTCCTTTGCGCTATCCGGCGTTTTTTCATCGTCAACCTCGACAATGTTTAAATTGACATACCGGCCCAGACGTTTTTGAAATTCCTGTATGGCTGCCTGGTAAAAAGGCTCCTTTATTTTTCCAACTGCTAATAGTGAGATGGTCATTGTATTTTTCATATATTTTACCCCTATTTATTTTTGTGCGCGCATTTAGGCACGCCATAAAATTTGAAACTTTAAATTTGACATAGATTTTATGTAAAAATGTGATATAATAACTGTTATTCACAACTACGTAACAAACATCGAATACAGGAGGAAGATTATGTGGTGTCCAAAATGTAAGTCGGAATACCGTGACGGCATTACCGTATGCCCGACGTGTAAGGCATTGTTAGAAAATAAGCTGCCTGTTGAGGTAGATTCCTCGCCTGCCGAAGAAAAGGCCAGGATTTACAATCACATAGACGGCCGTGAAAACCTGCAGGCGCTGTCGGACGGCAACAATGCATATGTAGAAAAAAGCACCAAATACGACGATATGAAATCTACTGCCTATTCCTTTTTGCTGGTCGGGGCAGGCGGCATACTGTTTTTAGCCCTCGCACTGGCAGGCGTGATCCCTCTGCAGTTCGCCGCATATATGAAAGGGCTTATGGGCATTGTAATGGGCGGCATGTTCCTGATCTTTTTAATCATCGGCCTGCGGTCGTATCTGCAGCTGGGCAGCCTGAAAGAACAGGTGCTTACCGAGCAGCGTGAAATGGAGGCGGCAAAAAAATGGTTTTACGATAACTATTCTGCAAAAGCCATTGACGTAACGCTCGACATTAATGAATCGGATGCGGTGCAGAAAAAATATTTTCAAAGAAGTTCATTTATGAAACATCAGTTGGAATCCCAGTTTCCAGATTACGAGGATTCTTTTTTAGATTTTTTAACGGAACTATTCTATGAGGATCTGTTTCCTCAGGATGAATGATGGATAAGCAAGGAGGATAAATATGAAATTACTGGAAGAAAAAGTACTGGCTGAAGGAATTGCTGTCAGCGAAAACATCTTAAAGGTGGACAGCTTTATTAATCATCAAATCGATCCGGACTTAATGAAAGCAATTGGTGAGGATTTTGCCGGCCATTTTAAGGAACATGGCATTACAAAAGTCGCTACCATTGAAAGCTCCGGCATCGCGCCGGCCATGATGACTGCTTTAGCGCTTCAAGTCCCGCTGCTGGTGCTGAAGAAATCTCCGTCAAAGGTTCTGAATGAAAACATGTATCAGACAATCGTCACTTCCTATACAAAAGGAATCAGCTATGAGCTGACTCTGGCAACACATCTGATCAGCGATCAAGACCATGTGCTGATCATAGATGATTTTTTAGCAAACGGCGAAGCTGCCACAGGTGCAGTCCGCCTGATCCGCAAAGCCCATGCTACGATAGCAGGCATTGGCATCTTAATCGAAAAAACGTTTCAGCCGGGACGTACAAAGCTGGAGGAACAGGGCTTTTATATTTATTCGCAGGTACGGATTTCAAAGCTGGGGAAAGATGTAATTGAGCTGGTAAAATAACATATCTGCACAATGTTATGTTTTTGGCTGCGCATATGCTGGATACATGGGGGATCTGCGCAGTCAAAACATAATGTTTTAAATGTTATATTTTAATTTAAGGCTGATAGCTATAAGCAACCTGTTTTACCGGACTGCTGTTTCCGTTTCCGTCTGTCACAATTACCGACAGGGTCGAATCCCCTTCCGGCATGGAAATGCCGCCTACAAACAATGTGCCGTTCTGCGGCGTCAGCTCCGTTCCAAGCGACCAGCTATAATATGCCTGATATCCGATCGGAACATCGATATTGATCATCTGCGGAGTACTGTATTCACCTGCGTCAGGATAAACTGCCGGCTGTTCAATTTCGGCAGGCGTCGGCCTTACGGCGTTGATACCGATCTGATATTCACCAAAAGATTCATCTCCATATGATCCCCGGCTGTTTTTGCAGACAGCCTTTACGGTATAAAAATGATCCTGCTCCAGCAAAATCGGCCCTGTATACAGGGTGCCGTTTTCTTTTGGTGATGACCCATCCAGCGTATAATAGATCTCATGTCCGCCCTCACTCGTGATGACAAGCTCTTGAATCGTATCATAGACACCCGGCGTCAGCTCCAGATAAGGGGCATCGACCAGATATGCTTTCAGCATCGCTGCAATCGCTGCATTTGGCGCATCTTCCGACATTTTTTTGATCTCGTTTAAATTATCTTTTGCCAGATACAGCTGCAGCAGCTGCTCATATGCCGCATAATTATCCGCATCCGCTGCAATGATCTTTTTTAATACCTTCATCTGTGATTTGCTGCTGCCTGTTTTTTCGCATATCGTATTTTTCAGAGCCAGATATTCCAGATTTTCTGCGTCTTCGTCAAGCAGCCTTTCCACATATTTGGCAGCTTCTTCATAATCTTTTTGCGACATCAGCTTTAAGCAGTTCTGGTATTCAGACTCTATTTTTTTATAAGTAATCTCTGTCGGGAAAGTCCGCAGGAAAAACACTGCACCGGCAAATACTGCCGCGCTTGTCAAAAGGGCTGCTGCCAGCCTGCCGGGCTGTTTTTTGGATTCTTTCCCATAAAACTCTTCCTCATAGTCATCATCATCTGGTTCCTGCTGCTGATATAGCATGGATTTTTCGGACATACCGTTTATCGCCTCCTCCTCTAATACTGTGTTTAACAGCTCATTTTCCATATTACTGTAGTTAAAGTTCTGCGAAACCTCGCTGCCGCACTTTGTGCAGAGCTGGCTGGAATCCGGCAGATCTGTTCCGCATTTTGGACATTTCATGCTGTATTTGTGCCTCCTTATTTCGTCATCGCTTCTACGCAGTTATGCATCAGCATAGCAATCGTCATAGGCCCTACTCCGCCCGGTACCGGCGTAATTGCCGCAGTATGTTCGGCTGCACTGTCAAAATCGACGTCACCGCATAGTTTATTGTCTTCATTGCGGTGAATTCCCACATCTATGACTACCGCACCTTCTTTTATATAAGAAGCATCGATCATCTTTGGCCGTCCGACTGCCACAATTAACAGATCTGCATTTTTGCATATCTCTTTTAGGTTTTCTGTCTTCGAATGCGCAATTGTCACCGTCGCATTTTCCCTGAGCATCAAAAGAGCCATCGGCTTGCCTACGATATTGCTGCGCCCGACTACGACACACCGTCTGCCTGCGATTTCTATACCGGAGCGTTTAAACAGCTGTATGATTCCAGCAGGGGTACAGGAAATATATCCCGGCAGCCCGCTGACCAACGCCCCGACATTCTGCGGATGAAATCCATCGACATCTTTTGCAGGAGAAATAGCCTGTATGATTTTATTTTCATCAATATGCTCAGGAACCGGGAGCTGTACAAGAATGCCGTTTACTTTATCATCTGCATTTAATTTATAAATCAGCTCTAGCAGCTCTTCTTCAGTAGTATTTTGATCCAATTCATAAGATAATGACGCAATGCCGATGTATTCACACGCCCGTTTTTTATTTCTGACATACACACTGGACGCCGGATCTGCACCGACCTGTATGACAGCAAGGCATCCTTCGATTCCCTGCTGCTTCAACTGGCTGACTTTGTCCTTTAATTCATCTTTAATTTCCTGAGAGATACGTTTACCATCAATTAAGCTATACAATTTTGATCTCCTTTCTGACCGTCATGATCACAGTACTTCTTCTACATACTGTTCAAATTCTTCCGGCCCCATTAAAATTTTGCGGGGCTTTGTTCCTTCTTCCGGCCCGACAACGCCGGCTTCCTCCAACTGATCCATAATGCGTGCCGCCCGGTTAAATCCTATTTTAAAATAACGCTGCAGCATGCTGACAGAAGCCTTTTCTTTATCGATTAATAGCTTGGCAGCATCTGCAAAATATACATCCTTATCGTCTTCCGGCGCACTGTCGGCAGATGATCCTCCACCTGAAGAGGCGCTAGTTACTTTTTGTTCAATATCACTGCTGTAGCTGAAGGCCCCATTCTGCGCAATTAAAAATTCTACAACCTCTGATACTTCAGAATCTGATACAAATGCTCCCTGCACACGCACAGGTTTTTGATACCCTTGCGGATAAAACAGCATGTCGCCTTTGCCGAGCAGCTTTTCAGCACCATTCATGTCTAGAATTGTGCGGGAATCAATACCGGATGTTACAGAAAATGCAATACGAGACGGCATATTTGCTTTGATCAGTCCGGTAATGACATTTACCGAAGGCCGCTGTGTCGCTATAATCAGATGAATGCCTGCTGCTCTGGCAAGCTGTGCCAGACGGCAGATCGCATCCTCTACATCTCCCGGTGCTGCCATCATCAAATCAGCCAGCTCGTCCACAATAATAACAATATACGGCATTTTCTGAGGCTTGTTTTCATCGGCGATATCTGCAGTCTTTTTGATTTTTTCATTATAGCCTTTTACATCACGTACACCGCAGTCTGCAAACTTCTGGTAGCGGTCCATCATCTCAGATACTGCCCAGTGCAGTGCACCGGCTGCCTTTTTTGGATCTGTCACTACCGGCAGCAGCAGATGCGGAATGCCGTTATAAACACTTAATTCGACTACCTTTGGATCAATCATAATCATTTTGACATCATCTGGATCAGCTTTATAAATAATGCTCATAATGATCGTATTAATACAGACGGATTTTCCCGAACCGGTAGCCCCTGCGATCAGAAGATGCGGCATTTTGCATATATCCGTTACGACAACCTGTCCTGCAATATCCTTGCCTGCCGCAAACGCACAAGGCGACTTCTGCTGCTTGAATTCCTCTGCTTCGATTAAATCACGAAACATGACAGGTACATTTTCTTTATTCGGTACTTCTATGCCTATGGCGGCTTTTCCCGGTATCGGGGCTTCGATACGGATATCCGCCGCTGCCAGATTCAGCTTAATGTCATCTGCCAGGTTTACAATTTTGCTTACCTTGACACCCATTTCCGGCTGTATCTCATAGCGAGTAACCGATGGGCCGCAGCTTACATTTAATATTGTGACATTTACGCCAAAATTTTTCAAAGTCTGCTGCAGTTTTAATGCGGTCTCCTGCAGATGCTGCCTGGAGTCCCCTGTTTTGTTCGGATCTCCATATTTCAATAAGTCCACTGGAGGCAGAACGTGCGGCCTCTTAACCGGCGGCTTTGCCTGATGCAGCTCGACGCCGATCTGCGTTACATCCGAGGCGATTTCTGCCTGAGACTGCTTCGGATTGCGCAGCCCTATAGGTGCCGCAGCTCCTGCTGCTCCTGATTTCTGTCCCGCCTGCATGGATGCTTTACCCGCTGCAGAGGCGGCAGTATTTCTGGCAGGCGGCGCTGCTGCATTCTGAAGCTCCTGTGCGATCAGCTCCTGCGCGGACGTAAAAATGCTTTCTATATCTGCTGCTTTTGTACTCTGCTGCTTATGATGCAGATCAGTATTACCTGCATGCATTTTCAACGCATTTTCAGACGGCTCTTCCATCACTCCGTTTAATAGAGACGTTTCCAGATCGCCATTTAATAATGGTTCAGCTTCTACAGAAGCAGGAACGGCGTCCAAGCCAGATCCATCCATAAAATCTGTGCGTACCAAACTACTTGACTGATCAGAAAAATCTGCTGGATCAGCCAGTGAAGACGGGGCTTTCTGATCTGATAAGGCATTTATATCTGATAAATTTTTCTGATATGATAAAGCATTTAGTGCTGATAAGTTTTCCTGATCCGATAAATCTTTTAGGTCTGACAAATTCTGATCCGGCAAATTTAGATCTGAAAATTTCTGGTCTGACAGGTCTTTGAGATCTGCCGAATCCATGCTGCCCGGTGCAGCGGCTGAATTTGATGATAATAGTTCTAATGCAGACAAAGATCCTGCTTCAGCTGATCCAGCGGCAGCTGATTCTGTGCTCTGCTCAGAGGCTGACGGCAGCAGTTCTGAAAACAGGTCACTTGTATTTGTCAGAATATCAGATAAATTATCTATGTCTGGTGCAGCGGCCTGCTGTCTGTCTGCCGGGCCGGCGGTATCATTGACAGATGCTTCGTGATTTTCTGCTTCTATATGCGGCATGTTCGGCTGCAGTGCAACCTTTTGATTTTTAACAGGTATAATATTGTCCAAAAATTCGGATTCCGCTTCTAAAATCTGCGCAGGCACGGACTGGTTCTGATCAGGTGCAGGAAAAGGTGTAATGTCAGCTGAGCCATCTGCCTGGGAGCCAGACACTTCTCCTGCCGCCGGCTGCCCGAAAAGCCCGTCGTTTTCCGAACGGAATTCTGAACGAAATAATTCTGACAGCTGTACAGACTGTGCAGCCGCCCAGCCTCCTGACGGCTCAGATTGTTTGGCTCTGTGTTCTCCCATCATATGAATTGGAAAATCCTGCTGCATAAATGCAGGGTCTGGACGGATTTCATTGATGTTGTCAGAAATACCCGATTTTGCACCGCTTTTAATGCTTGTATCTGTCGAAACACCTGATACCTTATTGTCAATACGCCTTTTTCTTCGTTCTGCATACTGCTGATGCTGGCGTATTGTTTCATTTTTCGCAGATACATATACTTTTTTGCTGCCGGACTGGATGTGTTTCCAGATCGAGCGCTGCGTGATCAATACAATGCATATAATCATCATAATAAGATCTATAACGTAAGCACTGATTGTTCCCAGATTGGGACGGATCAGCCAGGTCAGCAGCCCGCCTGCCAGTCCGCCTCCAAATTTATGCTCGACCGCCCATATATATGAGTCAATGGGAGACTCTGCACTGCCGTTTCCCCCGATCAATTCTAAGAACATACACAAAAATATAAAAAAAGCAAACGAGGCAGAGGCTTTGATTAATGCAAGTGCATTATCTTTATTTGCAATCATAAACGCTGTCCCTGCGAACAGCAGTATTGGAAATATGTAAGCAGCAAGTCCGAACAATCCAAAAAAGATACTGCTGATAAAATTTCCCGCTGATCCGGCTATTCCAAAGTTGCTGATAAATAATATGATCGACAAAGCAAGTACAGCCCAAAGGATTACTTCATGCTTAAAAGAAGCTGCCGGCATACTGCTGTCATCAGCTGCAGCCTTAGAATGTTTCTTTGCCATTTTATTCCTCCATTTTCTAGTATACTATGGCGCATGATCAAGATTTTATAAAATAAAGTACGCTGCAATAGAAATTACGCCGACGATCAGGCAGTAAATAGAAAATATCGTATATTTCTTTTCACGTACTACAAAAAGCATTACTTTAATGCAGATATATCCTACAATTGCAGAAACAAGTGTGCCTGCCAGATAATACAGCCATTCTGACTGCGTAATCTGCTGCAGGTTTTCAAGATCAAACAACTGTAATACAACAGATCCTAAAATTGCCGGAATGGACATAATAAACGAATATTTCACTGCAAACTTACGGTCAAAGCCGCTTAACAGGCATGCCGTAATCGTAGTGCCGGAACGCGAAATGCCCGGCAGCGTAGCAAATCCCTGGCAGATGCCGATGATAAAGGCATTTGTATAGCTCACATGCTTAGGGGTCTTATGCCCTTCACTGCAGCGGTCTGCAACAAACAGCAGCACAGAAGTAATGATCAGGCATATGCCCGGCACAATTAAAAATGCAGAAGCTGCCTCGATCAAATCCGAAGCTGCGACCCCGATGACTCCGGTAGGTATTGTAGATACGATGACAAGCATGGCAAATTTCCGATAACCATTGCAGATTACCCTGCGGTAGCGCTTATCCTTATTGCCGGCCAGCCTGGCTACAGCAACTCCCGCATTGATGCATGCATCTGCAACTAAGGCAAAGCCTTCACAGATCATCTTCCATATGTCACGGTAATATACCGCAAACACCGCAGTTAATGTACCAAAATGCAGCAGGCAGTCAAATAAAAGACCTGTCTCCTCCAGATCAAATGCAATCTGGAACAATGCCAGATGACCGGAGCTGCTGACTGGCAGAAATTCTGTAATCCCTTGTATAAGTCCCATTAAAATCGCTTCTAATAATGACATATTATGCCTC
The DNA here is from genome assembly GCA_910586445.1 of uncultured Eubacterium sp. Taxonomy (GTDB): domain Bacteria; phylum Bacillota; class Clostridia; order Lachnospirales; family Lachnospiraceae; genus Eubacterium_J. Next base: position 82,736 of record CAJUHV010000002.1, on the reverse strand, counting down.
CCTACTGACAGCAAAAAACGAAAACGACTGTTTTCGTTTTCTACTGTAAAAAATCATATAAAATTATATTACCATATATTGGGGGAAATGTCATTCTTTTTCCAAATTTGATTGATTTGATTAAAATTATCAGCTATTTCTGTTCCGAAATCAAAGAATGCAGCTTTCCAAGTGCCTCCTTCATGCCTCCGACCTCATTAATGATCCCTTCCCTTACCGCTTCTTCTCCTACTAATATAGTACCCAGATCTTTCGTAAGCATAGTCGTATTCATCATCAGCTTTTCCATGCGGTCTTCTTTTGCTGTACAGTGCGATGTAATAAAACCGATAATACGGTTCTGCATCTGCTTAAAATAATCATACGTAGGCGGTGCCCCGATTACCATGCCGTTCATGCGCACGGGATGTATTACCATAGTGCCGGTCGGTACGATAAAGGAATAATCAGTAGAGACAGCCAGCGGCACGCCGATCGAATGGCTTCCGCCGAGAACGAGTGATACAGTCGGTTTGCTTAATGAAGCAACCATTTCTGCAATGGCAAGGCCTGATTCTACATCACCTCCGACCGTATTTAACAGCAGCATAACGCCGTCGATATTGTCTGCATCTTCGATTTCCGCCAGCTTTGGCAGTACATGTTCGTATTTCGTAGTTTTTGTATTTGATGACAGGCACTCATGCCCTTCGATTTCTCCAATCACTGACAACAGATAAATCCTATGATTATGGAAATTTTCATCTAACGTAACTTCCCCATTGTTTTTGATATTTTCATTATCGGAGATTGTTGATTCTAATTCTTGTTTCTTTTCTTCTTTCTTTTCTTGTGGATCGCCCATAGACACACCTCTCTAATATTTTTAAATCAAGTATGTGCCTGTCTTATATATTTTATACTTATGTCTTTTTAATCCAAATTCTTCTTACTATATCTATCAATAATAATATGGTGTCTCTGTTATATCTACAATTAAAGGCACGCTGTACGCGCCATGTTTTGAATTTGATTCGAAAGAAAAATGCTTTCCATGAGATAATCCCAAAGAAAGCATTTTTATGTTTTATTTATCTCCGATTAAGAAATTATACAGTCCTTCATATTTAAACTTAGAAGCATTCCAAGAGAAGTCTTTTGCCATGCCCCTGTCAATCATACGGTTCCAGTCTTTTTTCATATCATAAAATACTTTCTTAGCATAATTGATTACTTTAAGCATCTCTTCACCATTGTAATTAGAGAATGAGAAGCCGTCGCCCGTATTATCGTATTCATTAAATGGCTGGACGGTATCCTTCAGACCGCCTGTCTCGCGTACAATCGGTGCAGTACCATAGCGGAATGAAATCAGCTGTGTCAGTCCGCACGGCTCAAACTGTGACGGCATTAAAAATGCGTCTGCAGCAGCATACAGTTTGTGTGCCAGATCATCGGAGTAGCAGATATTTGCAGATACACGGTCGCCAAATTTCCATGCATAGTGGCGGAACATGTTTTCATATGCCGGATCGCCGGTACCGATTACTACAAACTGTGTATAATCATCTACAATCCGGTCAAATACATAGTTGATCAGGTCAAGCCCTTTCTGGTCAGTCAGACGGGAAATCAGGCCGATCATAAACTTCTTTTTGTCAACGGCAAGCCCTAATTCTTCCTGCAGCTTTGTCTTGTTATTAGCCTTTTTCTTACGCCAGTTTTCTGCGTCATAGTTGCAGTAGATTTTCGGGTCAGTAGCCGGATTGTAAATCTCATAATCAATGCCGTTTACAATACCCTGCATATCAAGGTGTCTTGCAGACAGCAGGCCGTCAAGCCCTTCCCCATAATAAGAAGTCTGTATTTCCTGCGCATATGTATCGCTGACTGTCGTAATATAATCTGCATACACAAGACCGCCCTTTAACATGCTGGCATCTTTGTTAAACTCAAGCTTATCCGGTACAAACAGCGCGTTCTGAAGGCCGCTTAATCCCTGGAATACTTTTTTATCCCAGACACCCTGGAACTTTAAGTTATGTATCGTCATCATAGACTTCATGCCCCAGTAGAACATATCCCCTTGGAACTCGTTCTTTAAATATACCGGAATAAGTCCTGTCTGCCAGTCATGGCAGTGCACAAGATCCGGCTGGAAATCAATCGCTTTTAACATAGACAGCACGGCCTTGTCAAAGAAGATAAATTTTTCGATATCGTAGCGGATATCGCCATAAGGCACCGCACAATTAAAATACTCCTGATTGTCAATGAAATAATAGGTAACGCCGTCCATCTGATAAGTCAGAATGCCGACATATTTATCCGGCAGCATCGGGCCTGTTCCCATATAAAAATGTGTCACATATTGGAATTGATTGCGGAAATGCTCAGGAATACATGTGTAATTCGGGATCACAACGCGTACATCCCAGTATTCCTTGTCAAATTCTTTTGGTAATGCCCCGCACACATCTGCGAGTCCTCCCGTTTTAATAAACGGCACACATTCAGATGCAGCAAAAAGTATTTTTTTCATAAAAAACCTCCAGTTATTTTCATTTATGTGTATTTTCGTTACTGCTCACATCGAACCAGATGATCTTGCTGCATCACTGGTACAGGTATGAACTGCAGCGTTAAATCCGACATCACATGGGGATTTTATTCATCCCAGTTGTGATAAACCGTCTGCACATCATCATCTTCATCCAGCAGATCCAGTATCTTTTGGATATTTGTAATATCCGCCTCGTCTGACAGCGTCACATAAGTCTGCGGAATCATTGTCACTTCTGCCTGTGTCATTGCAATGCCCTGATCTGCCAGTGCATCGCGGACAGCTGCAAAATCTGCCGGATCTGACGTGATCTCAAAGCTGTCTTCCTCTTCTGCAAAATCTTCCGCTCCCGCATCGAGTGCCATCATCATCAAATCGTCGGATTCCATATCACATTCTTCCTTATCAATGATAATCTGGCCTTTTTTGTCAAACATATAAGAAACACAGCCCTGTGTGCCTATGCTGCCCTGTCCTTTTGAAAAACAGTTGCGTACATTTGCTGCAGTACGGTTTTTATTGTCGGTCAGCGCATCTACAATAATCGCTGTGCCTCCCGGGCCGTATCCTTCGTATGTAACGACTTCGTAATTGACATTACCAGAATCGCCTGCAGCTTTTTTTATGCCGCGGTCAATCGTGTCATTCGGCATATTATTTGCTTTTGCCTTGGCTATGACATCCCGCAGCTTGGAATTATTTGCCGGGTCCGGGCCGCCTTCTTTGACTGCAATCGCAATCTCTCGTCCGATCATCGTAAATGTTTTTCCTTTTGCTGCGTCGTTCTTTTCTTTTTTATGCTTGATATTTGCAAATTTGGAATGTCCTGACATAAATTATCCTCTTTTCTTATGACTGCTCTCTTGCTTTTATTATTTTTATTATTTCTATAAATTTATATTATTACAATAAAATTTTTACTGCTTTTAAATTTTCTATTATTTCTATAAATTTATACAGCTTCTAAAAATTTTTCTACTGCTATTAATTTTAACAGCTTC
>CAJUHV010000002.1:0-79093 GCA_910586445.1 uncultured Eubacterium sp. | reverse complement strand
TAAAAACTTCTTTACTGCTATTAATTTAACAGCTTCTAAAAACTTCTTTACTGCTATTAATTTAACAGCTTCTAAAAACTTCTTTACTGCTGCAAATTTTTATTACCTCTATAAATCTCTCTGCTATTTTTGATCTTTTTATTATGCATTCTTTCATCGCAGCCTTATAAAATCTATTGTATCATTTTATAAGGCAGATGACAAGAATTATAACAATTTAGAACAACGGTTTTACAGAAACATTCTGAATCATTTTATTTTCCACCTTTGTGACATCAAACTGATAACCTTCAAAAGGAATAGAAAAGGTCTCGCCGTCTGCAGGTATTTTATTAATTTTAGAAATTAAAAATCCATTCAGCGTATCGTATTCTTCATCCTCTAATTCTATTCCCAGGGCATCCTTTACTTCTTCAAAATCTGCCATTCCATGCATAATATAATGCCTGTCAGAAATTTTTTCAATCAGCTTGTTTTCACGGTCATGCTCATCAAAAATGTTGCCGACAATTTCCTCTAATATATCTTCCATCGCAACCAGCCCGGATGTCTGTCCATACTCGTCCACCACGATAACCATATGGGCTTTTTTCGCCTGCATTTTCTGAAACAGGTCGCTGATTTTACGTGTCTCGGGAATGAATTCACTTTCTGCAAAAAGCCCATTAATATCCTTCAGCTGTCTGTCCATAACCGTCTCGTCCCTGCTGAAGGTCATGACTTCCTTGATATGTAGAATACCGATAATATTATCGATATTATCTAAATATACCGGAAATCTGGAAAAAGGCTCCTTTAAGACCTGATCCAGTGCCTGCCGAAACGGCATCGTACCATCCAGGGCACAGATCCCTTTTCTATGCGTCATAATGTCTTTGGCTTCTTTGTCGGTAAATTCAAAAATGTTTTGAATCATTTCCACTTCATTTGCCTGCAGCACGCCTGTTTCATGGCCCTCGTTTACCATGGAAATGATCTCTTCTTCGGTAATTTTATCTGTATTTCTCCGGTTCAGTTTTTTTAGAAAATCGCTGAACCAATTATTTCTTTCCGCGTAATTGATCTTGGGACTCGCGCCATCGTCCATAAAACCCTCTCCTTTTTCTTCTCCGTATTAACATTACTAAATTAACATCACTAAGAAAATTTCCTAATATTAAAATATCATTTCTCACGAATTACGTCAAGCTATGTAACGACTAATTGCAGGCTGATACATAGTGCTTTGTCAACTTTGTTCATAATCTCGCCGTCTAAGTGGCACACTTTGTCCTTCAGCCGTTTTTTATCAATCGTTCGAAGCTGTTCTAACAATATAACGGAATCCTTCACCAGCGCATAACGGCTGCTGGATAATTCCACATGTGTCGGCAGCTTTGCCTTATTCATCTGGGAAGTAATTGCTGCACAGATGACCGTCGGGCTGTGCAGGTTGCCTACATCATTTTGAATAATCAGTACCGGACGCACGCCGCCCTGCTCAGAGCCTACGACCGGCCTTAAATCTGCATAATAAATATCACCACGTCTTATTAACATAAAATTCACTCCACAAAATAGGTTCTACCCATAGGTGCTTCAGCACTATAAAATAGGTATACGGTGAGTATTACCAGTTTTATTGAGTGTATTCATCTTTCTTCGTTTTCCTTGTGCGAATATGCAGTTTTTCAAAAAAATATGTACTTTTTTTCCTTGTGCGTATGGCAGCAGTTTTACGAAAACGGACTGCGCTCGCTGACCGGCTGACCATTTTCATAAAAGACACGCGGCACACGTTTTCCGATTCCACAGACAAATTCATATGGAAATCTGCCGGACAGGCCGGCAAGCTCTTCGACGGTAATGCCATCGCCGCCGTCTCTCCCAATCAGCGTAACTTCATCGCCCGCAGCTGCGTCAGGAATATCTGTGACATCCACCATAAACTGATCCATGCAGATTCTGCCTGCGACCGGTGCACGATGTCCGTGGATCAGCACCTGTCCTTTATTAGACAGGCTGCGCGGATAGCCGTCCCCGTAGCCGACCGGAATAGTAGCGATTTTTCGCGGCTCCTTTATCGTATAAGTCCCGCCATAAGAAATGCTCCTGCCTGCCTCCAGATCCTTAACATACGCTATATGGCTTTTCAGCTCCAATACCGGATGAAGGCCGATCCGGCTTTTTTGTACTTCATCCGAAGGCCACAGGCCGTATAATATAATGCCCGCTCTGACAATATCCAACTGTGCCTTAGGCAGGTCTATAATCGCAGCGCTGTTTGCACAGTGGCGGTATGGGATTGTTACGCCTTCTTTTTCTGCCAGGCGCACCATATGTAAAAACTGTTCCAACTGCCTGTCTGCTGCTGTCTTATCGGCCTCATCGGCTTTTGCAAAATGGGTAAATATGCCTTCTACTATTATATGCTCTATGGAGGCAATCTTAGCTATTATTTTTGCATTTTCTTCATTTACCTGCATGCCGATACGGCTCATGCCTGTATCAATCTTTATATGCACAAAAATATCCCTGCCTGCACGGGCGGCTGCCTTAGACAGCTGCTCAGCCATTTCGAGCGTAAACACTGTAACCCGTATGTCCTGTGCCGCCAGTTCCTCATAGTGTTCTTCAAACACATAACCTAAAATTAAAATCGGTTTTTTTATGCCTGCGTTACGCAGCTGAAAAGCCTCTGGTGCCGTAGCTACGGCAAAGCCGAACAGATAGTCAAGCTCTTCAGCTCTTTTTGCAAGCTCTGCTGCGCCATGGCCATAGGCATCTGTTTTTACAACAGCAATAATCTGTGCATTCTGACTGCAGCCATGTATGGATTCCAGATTGTGCATGGCTGCAGTCAGATCTATTTTTGCATAGACCCGGCTGAATCTGCTCATTTTGTTCCCTCACATTCGCGATACTTTTTCATAATACTGCCGATGGACTCGATCAGATCCGCAGCAAGCACACTGTATTCTCCGTGCTGCCGCGCAGCTGCTTCTCCTGCCAGTCCATGAATATAGACACCCATAACAGCTGCTTTTTCTGCCTCCATGCCCTGTGCCAGCAGCGCGGCGATCATGCCTGTCAGCACATCTCCGCTGCCGCCTTTTGCCATTGCATTACAGCCGGATGTGTTTAAGTAAGCTGCAGATGGGGAAGCTGTTACGGTTACGGCATCTTTTAATACTACAACCAGCTGATGACGCCCGGCAAATTCCCTTGCCGTAGAAATCATGGTATTTTGTATTTCCAAAACCTGCCTGCCGGTAAGCCTTGCCATTTCTCCTAAGTGCGGCGTAAGAATCAGCGGTGATGAAGCCGTGCTTAATAGCTGCGGGTCTGCAGCGGCTATATTTAATGCGTCTGCATCCAGTACCAGCGGCACTCTGGCTTCTTTTAAAGTCTGTTCCAGAATACGGCGGGCACCTGGGCCGGTTCCTATGCCGGGGCCTATTGCAATCACATCTGCCCACTGTATGGCGTCTAGCAGCGGATTCCCTTTTTCAAAAGCTGTATGCTTATCAGAAGAAACCTTTTCATTCGTAGTATATTCTCCAATTGCAGAAACTTTTTCAATTGCAGAAGCTTTTTCAATTGCAGAAACTTCTTCATTCGCAGTATCTTTTTTGATTGCATAGGAAGACTCTTCATACATAGACTCTTCATACACAGATTCTTCATATATAGACTCATCATACGCAGCTATAATCGCTTCTGGGAGCGCATTTTGTAAAATTACGCGGTTTTTGTCCGGCGTATAGATTTTTACAAGGCCGCAGCCTGTTCGGTAAGCTGCCTTCGCACAAAATAAGGCAGCACCTGCCATATTTGTACTTCCTGCTATGACAAGCACCCTGCCGAATGTTCCCTTATTTGACCGTTTCGGCCTGTGCGGCAGCTGGTACAGGTCTTCCTGATCAGGCATAAAGCAGGACGGGCTGCGTGAAAGCCAGCTGTCATCGGTAATGCCGATTTGTTCTACAACAACCCTGCCGCATTTTTCACATCCGGGATATAAGATCTGGCCGATTTTATAGTATGCAAATGTCACCGTCAGATCTGCCTGAAAGCAGGCCGGATAGACCTGCCCGGTATCCGACGATACGCCGCTTGGCAGATCTACTGCTATTTTATACCCGCTTTTTTGATTCAGCGCATAGATCCACTGCGCATAAACGCCCTCGGGCGGCCTTGATAAGCCTACGCCGAATAATGCGTCTATAATACAATCGTATGCATCCGGCTGTGGAATAGAATCTACGACACGGATCTTATATTTATTTAAAATAGAAAGCTGCATTTTATTTTCTTGTGTACACCTGCCATTGTCCGGCACCCTGGCAACTGTTACATCGCAGCCTTTTTGATACAGCATTCTGGCGGCTGCCAGTCCGTCGGCACCGTTATTTCCGCTGCCGCATGCGATTAAAATGCTGCCGTCTTTTATAAATTCTTCTGGTATCCTGCTGACTACGCTCAGCGCCGCCCGCTCCATCAGTACAATGGACGGTACGCCAAAATGTGTAATTGTGCTGCTGTCACAGAATTTCATTTCTTCACTATTTACAATCCGCTTCATAACATTTCCCTGCGTTTTATTTGTATTTATGCATAAAACATGCTCTAGAGCGTGTCTTAAAAATGCTTTCCGTGAGATGTGCTTCACACTTGGTGGAGAATTTATCCCAAATTTATGAGGCATAGCGGGCTATGTTGATTAAATTTGGGATAGATTATCCGCTAAGTGGGGAGTGCAGATGGCGGGAATGATTTTTAAGACACGCTCTAGTCCGCTTCGTTACGCATCATATTGTAAGACAGCTGCATCAGGCTGTCGGATAGATGCACGTTTTCCACAACTACATTTTTGTCCATCAGGTCTAAATCTACATGGGCAAAATTCCAGATTGCATGTATGCCCAGCTTTACCAGCTGATTTGCAATCGTATCCGCCGATCCTTTCGGCATGGTAAGTGCTGCAATATCGATCTTATGCGATATTACAAATTCTTCCAGCTCTTCCAGCATCATGATCGGGATTCCGCGCTGAGACCTCCCCATTAGATCCGGGTTGATATCAAATAACCCGATGATCATAAATCCCAGCTTTTCGAATTTGCCGTAATTGGCAAGTGCCTGGCCCAGATTGCCGGCACCGATCACGATAATATTGTGTTGTTCTTCCAGTCCTAATATTTTCCCGATTTCATCATATAAATACTGAACGTTATAACCATATCCCTGCTGTCCAAATCCTCCAAAATTGTTCAAATCCTGACGGATCTGTGACGCAGTGACTTTCATTTTTTCACTTAGTTCATTGGAAGATATCCGCTCGACGCCTTCATCGAGCAGCTCTCCAAGATAACGATAGTACCGTGGCATTCTGCGAATGACCGCCTGTGATATTTCTTTCCCCAAGGTAAATACTCCCCTTACATTTTTTTGCGCAATATTTTTGATTATATAAGCATTTTACAGATTTGTCAAATTTTCCCAGCGTTCATACAGCCGTTCCAGTTCTTCTTCCCGCTGCGCGATCTGCTCATGCAGTTTTATGACTTCTGCAGAAATAACTGCTACTGCCGGGTCTGCCATTTCTGTTTCTAGTGCCTTTTTTTCCTCTTCCAGCTGTTCAATGCGCCCTTCTACCTGATTTAATTCATTTTCCAGCTTTCGTTTTGCTGCCTGTTCCTGCTTGCGCTGTTTCCAGTCATCCTTTCCGCTGGATTCTTTGGATGGTTCCTTTGTCTGCGCTGCATTATTTAAGCTGTTTTCTTTTTTTAATACTGCCCTTTGTGTATCTTTCTTTTCAATATAGTAATCATAATTGCCGATATAATTCAGCACATGCTGCTCATGCAGGTCTAAGATTCTGGTTGCTGTCTTATTAATAAAATATCGGTCGTGTGATACAAATAAAACAGTCCCTTCATAATGTACCAGCGCATTTTCCAGGATCTCCTTTGATGTAATATCCAGGTGGTTGGTCGGCTCATCCAAGATCAAAAAGTTAGCTTCCGAAAGCATCAGCTTTGCAAGCGATACACGCCCGCGCTCGCCGCCGCTTAAATCCCCGATCCGCTTGAATACATCATCATTTGTAAATAAAAATGCCGCCAGCGTGCTGCGTATCTGCGTATTGGTCAGCTGCGGATAATCATCTGATATTTCTTCAAACAGCGTCTTATCTGCATGAAGCACCTGATGCTCCTGATCGTAATAGCCGATATGCACGTTTGTGCCGAGCGTAATCTCACCCTTGTCTGCCGGCACCAGATCGTTAATGATCTTTAAAATCGTCGTCTTGCCGGTTCCGTTGTTGCCGATCAAAGCCACCCGCTCACCACGGAAAATAGAAAAATCAATGCCTTCAAACAGTTTCCTGCCGTCAAAGGCTTTGGCCAGCTGCTCGATTTTCAATACATCGTTGCCGCTTGTAATGCACGGCTCCAGCGATATATGGATATCCGTAAAATCATCTACCGGCTTTTCCAGGCGCTCGACTTTATCCAGCATCTTTTCGCGGCTTTCGGCACGCCGGATGGACTTTTCACGGTTAAATGATTTTAATTTTGCTATGACCTCTTCCTGATGGCGGATTTCCTGCTGCTGATTATAATAGGCATGAATCTGCGCTGCGCGGATCTGCTCCTTTTTCTTTGCAAAATCCGTATAATTCCCGCTGTAGCTTCTGACCTGGTGCTGGAATACTTCGATGACCTTGGACACGATTTTATCCATAAAATAACGGTCATGCGATACTAAAAGGACAGCGCCTTTATAATTCAGCAGGTAGTTTTCCAGCCATTGGATGGATTCCATATCCAGATGGTTGGTCGGCTCGTCCAAAAGCAGGATATCCGGTTTTGTTACCAAAAGGCGTCCCAATGCGACACGTGTTTTCTGTCCGCCGGATAATTCCTTCTGCTTTTTGCTAAATTCTGCTTCTTCAAACCCCAGCCCGCATAAAACTCCCGTCACTTCACTGCGGTAGGTATAACCGTCTGCCAGCTCGAACTGGTGCACCAGACGTTCATATTTTTCCATATACGGCTCCATATCCTGCGGCTGGACACTGTCCATGCCGGCCTCCATGCGCCGTATCTCCTGTTCCATGGCAATGACTGACTGCTTCGCTGTAAGCACTTCTTCATAGATTGTGCGTTCGCTTTCAAGATCCTGATTTTGTGCCAGATAGCCGATGGTCTTGTCCTTTGCGATTGTTACGGCTCCTTCATCCGGCTCCAGCTCACGCATAATCATCTTTAGCAGCGTAGATTTGCCGGCACCATTGATCCCGACAATAGCAGCTTTTTCATGATTTTCGATATGAAAAGATGCACTTTTTATAATCTCATCTGTCCCAAATGACTTTGATATATTTTGACATGAAAGTATCATGAGAACCCCCTTTTTCATATCTTCGTATATTGTATCTAAATTATAAATAATTGCAGCAGAAAAAAATAGTAAAATATTCAGAAAAACAGTAGAATATTGCTCTTTCTATAACAATTATTATAAAAACCTGCTTACCACAGTTCTGCCAGCTCATAAATCAGGCGTTCTGTCCTGCTCCAGCCAAGACATGGATCTGTGATCGATTTTCCGTAGCAGTGCCCGCTTACTTCCTGTGCCCCGTCTTCAAGATAGCTTTCGATCATAAGCCCTTTGACCAGCTTTCGTATATCCGGGGATACCTTGCAGCTGTGCATAATATCTTTGCTGATCCTGATCTGCTCGAGGTAATTTTTCCCGGAATTTGAGTGATTGGTATCGATCACTACTGCCGGATTGGAAATCTCTTTTTCGCCGTATAATGCAAGCACATGCTGCAGGTCTTCGTAATGGTAATTTGGTATATTGCGACCGAATTTATCCACATAGCCGCGCAGTATCGCGTGCGCATAAGGATTTCCGCCTGTTTTTACCTCCCATCCGCGGTAGAGGTAGATGTGGCTGCACTGTGCTGCTATAATGGAATTCATCATAACGCTGGCATCCCCTCCGGTCGGGTTTTTCATTCCTACCGGTATGCCCAGGCCGCTGGCTGTCAGCCTGTGCTGCTGGTCTTCTACTGAGCGTGCTCCTACTGCTACATACGTAAGCAGGTCTGAAAGATACCGGTGGTTTTCTGGATAAAGCATCTCGTCTGCACATGTAAAGCCTGTTTCCCTGACAGCCCTCATATGCATCTGGCGGATCGCGATGATCCCTTTTAGCATATCGGATTTTTTTTCCGGGTCTGGCTGGTGCAGCATTCCTTTATAGCCGATTCCAACTGTCCTGGGCTTATTTGTATAAATGCGGGGGACAATAAAAAGCTTATCTGATACCTGATCCTGTACCTTGCGGAGCCGCAGTATATAATCAATGACTGCATCCTCGTGGTCAGCCGAGCATGGGCCGATTACCAGCAGCAGCCTGTCGTCTTTTCCTTCAAAAATATTGCAGATTTCTATGTCTCTTTCAGCCTTTATTACTGCGGTCTGTGCCTCGATCGGAAACTGCTGTTTTAACTCTTCCGGCGTAGGCAGTTTCCGCAAAAATTCCATATCCATTTCCATAATAAATAATCTCCATTCTGCTATTTGGCGGCTGCGCTGCCAAAAAAAACGGCGGGGAAATCCCCCGCTGTTTTCTTTAAAATTCCCATCGCAGGCGCGTATTTGAAAAATGCTTTCTCAAACACGCCCTGTCAAACAATTTAAATCAGGGATTACGCATATACTTTTTCCAGAGATTTGCGTATCTCTTTTATAAAGTCTTCACTATTTAACACGGTAGGATTTTCGATCTGCGTAATCAATGCAAGGTCTTTTGTCATTCTGCCGGACTCAATGGTATCGACACATGCCTTTTCCAGATTGTCGGCAAATGTCATAAGCTCAGGCAGGCTGTCCAGCTCGCCGCGCTTGCGGAGTGCCCCTGTCCATGCAAAGATTGTTGCTACGGAGTTTGTAGATGTCTCTTCCCCGTTTAAATGCTTATAATAATGGCGCTGTACCGTACCATGTGCTGCCTCATACTCATAGTAGCCTTCTGGAGATACCAGTACAGAGGTCATCATCGCCAGGGAACCGAATGCAGATGAAATCATATCGCTCATTACGTCGCCGTCATAGTTTTTGCATGCCCAGATAAAGCCGCCTTTTGATTTCATTACGCGTGCTACTGCGTCATCAATCAGTGTGTAAAAATAAGTAATGCCTGCTGCTTCAAATTTTTCCTTGTATTCTTTATCAAAAATTTCTTGAAAGATGTCCTTGAACGTATGGTCATATTTTTTGGAAATCGTATCTTTTGTCGCGAACCACAGCTCCTGTTTTTGATCCAGTGCATACGTAAAGCAGCTTCTGGCAAAGCTCTCGATCGACTTTACCGTATTATGCTGTCCCTGGATAATGCCAGGCCCTTCAAAATCAAAAATTGTCTCTTTGATCTGTGAACCATCTTTAGCAGTATAAACAAGCTCTGCCTTTCCGGCCTCCGGGATTTTGATTTCTACATTTTTATACACATCACCATATGCATGCCTTGCAATCGTAATCGGCTGCTCCCAGTTGCTTACGCAAGGCTCAATGCCTTTTACTTTAATCGGCGTACGAAATACGGTACCATCTAAAATCGCACGGATCGTGCCGTTTGGGCTCTTCCACATTTCTTTTAAGCTATACTCGCTGACACGTGCTGCATTTGGAGTGATTGTCGCACATTTTACGGCAACACCATATTTTTTCGTAGCCTCAGCAGAATCAATGGTCACTTGATCATCTGTTTCGTTGCGGTATGCAAGTCCTAAATCATAATACTCTGTCTTTAAATCAATAAATGGATGCAGCAGTTCATCCTTGATGATTTTCCAGAGTATTCTGGTCATCTCATCTCCATCCATTTCTACCAGCGGTGTTGTCATTTTGATCTTTTCCATTTCCTTATCCTCCATTCCATAGTCCAATCCATACTCTTATACATACTATTTTCCGACTCTGTATCCGAATAACATTGTATACAAAAAATCATATGCTTGTCAATGCATGTATCTTTATATTTTTTAAAATCAAATATTTTTTTGTAAACCTATACAAGCTGCCCTCATAGTATAAACCATAAACAAAATAAAAAAATGGAGGCAATCATAATGAGTGATTTAGCTGCAACAAACTGTGGATGTGGAGAAAGCAATAGCTGTGGATGTGGATGCGGATGCTCTAACTCCAACTCTTTTATCTGGATTATCCTTTTATTATTCTGCTGCTGCGGAAATAACGGAGGCGGCTCTTTTATCGGCGGATGCGGCAACAGCTGCGGATGCGGCGGCGGCAATGACTGCGGTTGCATTTGGCTGATCTTACTGCTCCTGTGCGGATGCGGCGGCGGTAACGGATTTTTCTAAATCCCGCTGACACATCTTGGAGGCTGCATCCGCAGCCTCCTCACAAAAATCTCTAGAAAATAATAGGATCATTCCTACTGTAAAAAGCTGCCTGTAATATCGGCAGCTTTTTCGCATGCACGCAGAAGATACGGCTGCGCAGCCGCCCCTAATCAGGATTTAACAGCTGCGCAGCCGTAAACCGGCTTTTTTATGATTGATTTTTACAGCGGTGTATTTCACCTGCGCGTACGTTTTTTTGACTCTTCCTGATGAGACGCAGCCCCTGCCTCCTGCTGGCGGATCTGCTCCAGCGTCAGATTTTTCCGCCTCATACACGATTCATCCACTGTATACACTTTATTTCCATCAATAACTAATTTTCCCATAATTTCAATTGTCCTTATATTCAGCTCTATTTTTATTTCTATATTTCTGACCTCCTTACTTTATTATATCAGAATACGTGTGATTGGTGTCATAAACGCCTGCCCCTGCACATAGACTAAATAAAAAAGGAAATTTTATGGACAACAATTACATACCGACCGCATTTGATGAAAAAATACAGAATAAGGATCTGCAGATTTTAAAGACAGCCCTTCCTTATATGAAAGGCCCGAGGCAGAAAGAGATTCTGACACTGATCAAATCCATGGAGCTGAGAAAATCCATTGAACTGATCGACAGCGACGATACTTCCCTTTCTATCTGTTCTACGGATAATCCTATGGAAAATACATTGAATATGCTGAGCGATATACGCAAGTTCTGTAGTGAACGCGAGCAGGAGCATATCGACATGATGCTGAACCTATTCTCCATGTTTTCCACATATGAAACAATGTTTTCATAAAAATACCGTACAAACGATCGGTATTGGCACATTTTATCCAAACCGGACATATGCTAATAGTACATATTTCAATTATGTAATCCATGGAGGACAATATGAATTTTGACGAAGTATTTAATGCACAGAATACAAAAGGCATTTCCCCGGAAAAGCTTGCTTTTTTAAAAGCAATGTCCAGCCGTCAGGCAGGCGGTAATGCACAGGAAATGATGGCGTCACTTATGTCTATTTCTAATTCAGCCCAAAAACAGGGCGTTGCATTCAGTGATTCTGAACGCGACCTGATGCTGGAGCTGCTGCTGAACAATTTATCGCCGGAAGAAGGCAAGAAAGCACGGAGCATGATCCAGATGATGAAGCGTATGAAGCATTAGGCACAAATAAGCTGACAGAGGTTTTTGAGGCCTCTGCCAGCTGTTTTTATGCTTGTATTTTATGCTTATTCTTATTCTGTTATTTCGTCTTCTGGATATCCTTCTACTTCCACATCGACATCGCAGTACAGAAATTCCAGCGCTGTATTTGCAGTGACATCCAGTACCGTAAATTTGTTATTGGAACACCTAAGCTCTTTTAACGCCGTATTTGCGCTTACATTTAATGCAGCCAGACGGTTATTGTCACAGTTTAAGCTTTTTAACACTGGGTTTGCAGCTACATTCAGCTCTGTCAGCTGATTGCTGGAACA
The DNA here is from genome assembly GCA_910586445.1 of uncultured Eubacterium sp. Classification (GTDB taxonomy): domain Bacteria; phylum Bacillota; class Clostridia; order Lachnospirales; family Lachnospiraceae; genus Eubacterium_J. The sequence continues at coordinate 67,186 of CAJUHV010000002.1, read as the reverse complement.
GTCAAATGCGCTCAGCGCTGTATTGGTGCTTGTATCGATCTGCTGCAGCCCATTCTGTGAGCATGCAATTACTTCCAGTGCTGTATTTGCCTGTATATCTAGTGTGGTCAGCTGATTTACTGCGCAGTCTAAGTCTTTCAAAGCCGGATTGGCATTTAATGCAAGCACTGTCAGCTGATTTTTCGCACATTTTAAGCTTTCTAATGCCGCATTACTGCTTACATCCAGTGCTTCGAGCTGATTTGTGCTGCAGTTAAGGCTTAACAGCAGCGTATTTGCGCCAAGATCTAATTTTGTCAGGGCATTTGCCGCGCAGTTTAAATCTTCTAACTGCGTATTTTTGGTCAGATTTAAGCTCTTCAGTTCATTTTTGCTGCATGAAAGGCTCTGCAGTGCCTTATTTTTCTTGACATTCAGACTCGCTATTTTATTGGAATTACAATACAGGTTTTCTAATGCAGCTGCACCGCTGACATCCAGGCTGGACAGCTTGTTAAACGAACAGTTCAGCTCTTTTAAGCCTTTATTTGCACCTGTCTGCAGGCTTGTCAGATGATTGTAAGAGCAGTCCAGTTCCGTCAGTGCCGTAACGCCTTCCAGATTGAGCTTTGTAAGGTCGTTGGAAGGACAGATTAAGCGGACAAGCGCCGTACTTGCACTGACATCCAGGCTTTTGAGCTGGTTTGCACTGCATTCTAATTCCGTCAGCACCGTATTCTTTTTCAGATTCAGGCTCTGGATCTGGTTAATGCTGCATTTCAAAATGGCAAGCTGCTTATTCTTCTTTAAGTCGAGGCTCGTCAGCTGATTTTTGCTGCATGCTAAATGCGAAAGCGCCTTATTTGCACTAAGATCCAGCTGCTTTAAGTTATTGGAGGTACAGTTTAAATAGGCAAGCTTTGGATTGCCGCTGACATCCAGGCCTGTCAGGCTGTTATAGCTGCAGTCTAAATACGACAGCTGCGGCAGTCCGGCAAAAGAAATGGTGCCGCTTAAATTCTTTTCGGGCCATTCAATTCTTGTCAGCCTGCTTTCCTTGCCGATATCCGTCCAGGTATACTGCAGCGGGTCATCCAGGTCAGTGCTTAGCGCAAGGCTGCTGCCTGTATGAACCTGCGCGCTGCCCTGCTCCTGTATCAGCTTTTTCAATGCAGCCACATCGGCAGCATTTTTCTTTTTCTTAGCAGCCTCTACCACGCGTATCGTACAAGAAGCCGTATAGTCAGTACCTGCGACCGCTGCCGTAATCTGAGCGGTTCCTGCTTTTTTAGCCCTGACATTTCCTTTTTGATTGACAGAAGCTATTGTTACATCACTGCTCGTCCAGACAAGTGTTTCCTTTACAGCTGTATCTGCCCCGTCTTCTGCTTCAGCATACATTGCCTTCAGCTTCACCTTGCTGTCTACTGTCAACGTATAGATGGAATGGCTTAAAATAATGTCCGCTCCATTGACAGAGGCAGAAACAGTTACCACGTGCAGGCTTATCAACGGCAGAAGCAATACGGCTGTCAGCAGGAATACTGCCAGTACGCTGCCAGCTTTGTGCATACATAAATATTTTTCTCTTATTTTCATCTGCTAGATCCCCCTTCCTTTTCGCGCAGTGAATCTACATGCAGCTATTTTTGCACAATATTAACAATTCTGCCCGGTACGTAAATTTCTTTTACGATTGTTCCCGTCAGTTTATCCGCAATGGCTTCTTTTGCTTTTGCAATCACATCCTCTTTTGCAGCATTTTTATCGATCTGGATCGTCGCCTTTACCCTGCCGTTGATCTGTACTGCAATCTCAGCCATCTGCTCAACGGTCTTTGCTTCGTCATATTCCGGCCATGACATCTGGTAAATGCGGCCTTCCTGGCCCAAAAGCTCCCATAGCTCTTCTGTCATATGCGGTGCTACCGGATTCAGCAGCAGAAGAAGCGTCTTGTATTCACCACGCGTTAAGCTGCCTTTTTTATAAAAATCGTTGATCAGCGCCATCATAGCGGCAATCGCGGTATTGTATTTCAGGCTTTCATAGTCACTGCTGACTTTTTTGATCGTCTGATGCATTTTGGTTTCCAGATCTTTGGAAAATCCCTCATCATCCGTCACCAGATCCTGCAGCTTCCAGACACGCTCTAAAAATCTGCGGCAGCCTTTTACGCCATCCTCTGACCAGGCAGCAGCAAGCTCAAAGGCGCCGATAAACATCTCATACGTACGCAGTGTATCTGCGCCGTAATCCCTGACAATGTCATCTGGATTTACGATATTGCCTCTGGATTTGGACATTTTTTCGCCGTTTTCTCCAAGGATCATGCCATGTGAGGTACGTTTCTGATACGGCTCTGCACATGGCACATATTTTTCATCGTACAAAAACCGGTGCCAGAATCTGGAATACAATAAATGAAGCGTCGTATGCTCCATGCCGCCGTTATACCAGTCTACCGGCATCCAGTAGTTCAATGCCTCGCTGCCTGCCAGCGCATGTTCGTTTTTCGGATCTGTATAGCGCAGGAAATACCAGGACGATCCCGCCCACTGCGGCATTGTATCTGTCTCGCGCTTTGCAGGGCCGCCGCAGCACGGGCACGTCGTATTCACCCAGTCTGTCATGGCAGCCAGCGGAGATTCGCCGTTGTCAGTCGGCATATAGCTGTCTACTTCCGGCAGCTCCAGCGGCAGCTGGCTTTCATCGATCGGCACATAACCGCACTTTTCACACTCCACAATCGGAATCGGCTCTCCCCAGTAGCGCTGGCGTGAAAATACCCAGTCACGCAGCTTATAATTTGTCTTGGATGTACCAATTTTCTTATCCTCTAAAAACTGTATCATTTTTTTCTGGGCTTCTTTTACGTCAAGTCCATTTATAAAATCAGAATTTACGATAACGCCTGTTGCTACGTCCGTAAATGCCGCCTGTGAAATATCTGCTTCTATGCCGTTTTTTGAAACGACCTGAATCATCGGCAGGTTAAATTTCTTTGCAAATTCCCAGTCTCTCTGGTCATGTGCAGGCACTGCCATAATCGCACCTGTACCGTAGGACATTAATACATAGTCGGATATCCATACCGGAATTTCCCTGCCGTTTACCGGATTCACCGCCGTAAGCCCGTCAATGCAGACACCTGTTTTATCCTTTGCCAGCTCTGCACGCTCAAAGTCGGATTTGCGCGAAGCCTGCTCACGGTATGCCTCGATTTCATCCCAGTTTTTAAATTCTGCTTTATATTTTTCGATAATCGGGTGCTCTGGAGAGACTACCATATAAGTAACGCCGAATAACGTATCTGATCTGGTCGTATAGATCCGCAGCTTATCGTCTTTTCCTTTTATCGAAAAATCTACTTCTGCACCCTGTGATTTGCCGATCCAGTTTTTCTGCTGCGTCTTTACACGCTCAATATAATCGACATCATTTAAACCTTCAATTAATTTTTCTGCATAATCCGTGATTTTCAGCATCCATTCGCTCTTTACCTTGCGGACAACTGCAGATCCGCACCGCTCGCAGACACCGTTTACTACTTCCTCATTTGCAAGGCCTACCTTGCAGCTTGTACACCAGTTGATCGGCATTTCTTTCTTATAAGCAAGTCCTGCCTTAAATAATTTTAAAAAGATCCACTGTGTCCATTTGTAATAGGACGGGTCGGTCGTATTTACTTCGCGCTCCCAGTCAAAAGAATATCCCAGTGCATGCAGCTGCTGCTTGAAATGCGTGATATTATTTTTGGTGACAATCTTTGGATGTATTTTATTTTTGATTGCAAAGTTTTCTGTCGGCAGTCCGAATGCATCAAATCCCATTGGATATAGTACATTATAGCCCTGCATGCGTCTTTTCCGCGCTACGATATCAAGTGCCGTATACGGCCTCGGGTGTCCTACATGGAGTCCCTGTCCGGAGGGATACGGGAATTCTACCAGCGCATAATATTTCGGCTTGGAATAATCCTCAGTGGCAGCAAATGCGTGTTCCTTGTCCCAGATCTCCTGCCATTTTTTTTCGACAACTTTGTGATTATATACTTCTGACATATTTTCCTCCATCTCCTGCTGAATCTGTGTATCGGGCGTTCCTGTTAAGAATCGGAAACACTTATGCTCACGAGCGATAAAATTTTCTATGCAGCATGAAACAATAACGCTCGTGAGTCAGCGTTACCGGAAAAATTTTCTTGCTCGTCAGTATAAATTCTACCATATCGTACCTATTTGTCAATAAAATGCCTAAAAAGAATCCAGATGTATTGCTACCAGATGATCTAGCGCCGTCCTTGCTTTTCCTTTTCCGTCGGTACCTTCCATATACTTCTGCGCTCCGGATTCGAACAGTACTAATAATTCGTCATCTGCAATCGCTACTTCTTCGGAACAAGGCGGCATCTCCACACATTGTGCAGGCTTGTCCGGCTGCCTGCTCAATGCATATGCCGATTCGTAAACTTTGATATAAGAAGACCTGTCCCGCCCAAAGGATGTGCTTAAATACACATGGCCCCCAGCGTCAAAAGCAACGCCCTGTACCTTGTCCGGTATGGCAAACTCTTCATATGCCGTAATGCCTCCATTTTCATACCGGTAAGATTTCATGACGGATTTAAAAAATCTCGTATGTGTGGCAATCCAGAGCTTTCCGCCAAAAAATGTAATGCAGGACGGCGAATTTGACACTTTATACTCTTCGTGCTCCGGCGGCATTTCAACTATCCGTTTCGGTTTATGTGAAGCGATCTCTTTGACCAGCGCATAGTCAATGCGCTCAATCGTCCGGTGGTTGGAATGGCAGACCCAGAGATTTTCCCCGTCATAGGCGATTCCGCCCAGATGACTGCCTTCCTTCATCGTAAGCGTTGCCAGATACTCTCCGTTTCGACGGTCAAATATATGAAGGCATCCGTAATTATCCCGGTTATCCGTACTATAAGATGTTATAAAAATATAATCTTCAGATACACAAAGTCCCTGCGGGCATTGATCCACACTGTATATTTTTTTTGTAATATAATCTTGATATCTCGTGTCTGGCATTCCCGGAATATCCAGATCTTCCAAAATCCGATAGTTCATATTTGCCAGTTTTTTCTCCGGCGAACGCGTCAGGCTGCCCGATACATAGGAATACATTTGAATATTTGTAGAATCTGAAATCTTTTTCGTCCACTTTGCAAATAAAATCAGGCTGCCTCCCTTACAGTCTGTCACCTCTGTCACTGGACGCTTGTAACTGCTGTCCGCATACCATCCGGCAAAATTATAGCCTTCTCTCTCCGGCGGCATCAGGCGGATCGGCAGCATCTGCTCATAATACACGGACGGGTTCAGATAATGATTTTCACCCAGATTTAAGTTGTATACAATGTCATATACAGGTATGCTGCCTGAGGCATTTTTCAGCTCATTGATACTGTACTTATAATTTAAAGAAGGAACAGCCGGACGTTCCATGACGCCGCGTCCCTTTGTCAACTGCGGCTGCTCCAACAGCAGGACAACCACAAGAAGAATGCAGAGTACTATGCGCGCCATTTTCATCCGGCTCCTCCTTCCTTATCATTTGATCTGGTACTGTTTATATCTATAATATTTGTTGAAAAATATATTTTTATTCTTCAATATTCACCAGCTTATTTGCTCTGGCGTCAATTTCGCGTTTCTGCACCTCCTCTGGAGCCTGCTCATAGCGGGTAAATTCATAACGATATGTGCCTTCGCCTCCCGTAATCGAACGGAGCACGGTTGTATAGCCGTCCAGCTCGGTATATGGAATGTCTGCGCTTATTTCCTGCTTGCCGCCGTCAACCGGATTCATGCCGAGCACACGTGCGCGGCGCTTGTTCAAATCGCCCATAATATCGCCCGTATACTTATCTGAAGCTAAAACCGTCAAAGAAGCAATCGGCTCAAGGAGCACCGGCGAAGCCTGCATAAATCCTTTTTTGAACGCCTGCGCTGCTGCTACCTTAAATGCAAGCTCGGAAGAATCTACCGGATGATAAGAACCGTCGTATAAGTTTGCCTTAATGCCGACTACCGGGTAAGCTGCTAAAGGCCCGCTTTTTACGGATTCCTGTATGCCCTTTTCTACTGCCGGGAAATAGTTTTTCGGCACGGCACCGCCTACAACTGTCTGAGAAAATTCATAAGCTGTATCAAGGCTGCCAGACGGCTCAAACGTCATCTTTACATGTCCGTACTGTCCGTGCCCGCCGGACTGTTTCTTATATTTGTATTCAACATCTGCTTTTTTGCGTATAGTCTCTCGGAACGCTACTTTTGCTTTTCCGAGTTCAATTTCTACTTTATATTTGTTTAACAGCTTGCTGACTACGATATCCAGCTGCTGCTCGCCTATGCCGTATAACAGTGTCTGTGAATTTTCGCTGTCATTTACGACCTTTAAGGTAGGATCTTCATGTGTCAGCTTTGACAACGCCTGTGAAGCTTTATCGACATCTGCCTTATTTTTTACCTTATAGCGCTTGCATGTATATGGCGTCGAAAGCGTCGTCCTGATGTAAAGTATCGGATTCGCCTTTGTAGAAAGGGAATCTGTCGTCCGGGCTTTTGTCAATTTAGCTAATGCACCAAGATCTCCGGCATGAAGCTCTTTTACTTCTTCTGCCTTTGCACCGCGCATTACATATAGCTTCCCAATCTTTTCTTCGATATCCCTGTGATAATTTAACATCACATCATCCGTCTTTAAGACGCCGGAATTTACCTTAATCAGAGAATATTTGCCGATAAACGGATCTTGAATCGTCTTAAATATGTATGCTGATTTTGGTTTGGAAAAGTCGTAATCTGCCTGATACACCTCATTGGTTGTTGCATTAATGCCCGCACACGCACGCTTATCAGGACTTGGAAAATATTTTGTAATATCGTCAAGCAGCGTATACACGCCCTGTGCCAGAATGCAGGAGCCCATAGAAACCGGTACTATGCTGCCGTCTAATACATTGACGCGCAGCGCCTGACGGATTTCATTTTCAGAGAATTCCTCTCCGCCGAAATAACGGTCCATAAACTCTTCGCTGGTTTCTGCAACAGACTCGATCAGCGCCTCCCTGCACAGTTCCAGATTCGGCTTGGAATAATCCGGCATATCCATAGGTACTACTTCGCCTTTGTCATTCCAGCGGTTTGCGGTCTGTGCAACGACATTGACATATCCGACAAATTTTTCATTTTCGCGGATCGGAAGGTGGAACGGAGCGATTTTCTTGCCATACAGCTGCTGCAGGTCTTCTACCACCTGACGGAAACTGGCATTGTCGATATCCATATCTGTAACAAAGAACATGCGGGGCAGCTTATAGCGTTCACACATCTCCCATGCCTTCCGGGTGCCTACTTCCACCCCTGCCTTGCCGCTTACTACAATAATAGCTGCATCTGCTACACTTACGGCTTCTTCTGCTTCTCCTACAAAATCAAAATATCCCGGTGTGTCTAAAATATTGATCTTGTTATTATCCCAGATAATCGGGACAATTGATGTCTGGATGGAGAAGGAACGTTTGATCTCCTCTTTATCGAAATCGCTGACCGTATTACCGTCACTGATCTTTCCCATACGGCTTGTCTGGCCTGACAAATACGCCATTGCCTCTACCAGGCTGGTCTTGCCTGCGCCCCCATGTCCCAAAAGCACCACGTTGCGTATTTTGTCTGTTGTGAAAACATCCATAAGTTATCTTACCTCCTGCATTTTATTTGTTCTATTGCAAACATTATATTAATTTTACCAAAGTTCATAGGCAATTACAACAATTTTTTTGGATTTATGCGGGACGAATAAGACAAAATACACAAGCATTACACAGATCAAACCACCGGCTGTACCACAGACCGTCCGTTTCCGGCGGCAGTCTTATTTTGGCAGCGATTCTGTTGACTTTCAGCCATAAAATTATTAAAATATTGACTGGAACCTGCATATATATACATTTTACAATAAATAAAAATGAGGCTATGATCTATGAATATCGAAAATATAAAAAAAATTGGATTTATCGGACTGGGACTGATCGGCGGGTCGATTGCCAAGGCTGTCCGGCGGATCAGTCCAGATATCAAACTGTATGCCGTCTCAGGGCATCTGTCTACGATTACAGCTGCATATAAAGAAGGCGTAATTGAAAATGACCGTCAGCTTGAGCTGGCAGAGCTGGCAGACATGGATTATATATTTTTATGCACGCCTGTGCAGCAGAATCTGGCTTATTTAAAGCAGCTGAAACAGATCCTGACGCCGAAAACAATCCTGACGGATGTAGGAAGCGTCAAAGGCGATATACACCGTGCGGTAACAGACGCCGGATTAGAAGAATATTTTATCGGAGGGCATCCGATGGCAGGATCAGAAAAGACAGGCTATGGGGCTGCTACGCCGTACCTGCTGGAAAACGCCTATTATGTCATTACGCCGACTGCAAAGACATCCCCCAGGCAGACCGAACGTTTCCGGTCACTCGTATCGGCCTTAGGGGCGATTCCGATTATTATGGACTATGACCAGCATGATTTTGCTACAGCCTCCATCAGCCACCTGCCGCACATTATTGCATACAGCCTTGTGAATCTGGTAAAAGAAATCGATGATCCGGCGCAGACAATGAAAACGATTGCAGCCGGGGGATTTCGGGATATGACCCGCATTGCTGCCTCTTCGCCTGTTATGTGGCAGGATATCTGCCTCTCAAATAAGCAGCAGCTGCTGCACCTGATGGATCTGTATGTAAAGCAGCTGTCCGGCATACGCAGTGCGATTGAATCAGAGGACAAATCGGAAATGACCGCGTATTTTACAGAGGCCAAAAACTACCGTGATTCGCTTGCTGTACACCAGTCAGGCCCGATTCAGACTGTATATGAATTATATTGTGATTTAATCGATGAGGTAGGCGGAATTGCTACAATTGCTACGCTGCTCGCCAGCAACTCGATCAATATAAAAAATATCGGCATACTGCATAACCGTGAATACGAAGACGGCGTGCTGCATATCGAACTGTATGATCAAAAATCACTCGAGGCTGCCTGCCTGCTGTTGGAAAAATATCATTATACAATATACCACCGCTGATACCATATGAGCTGTATAAATCATGCATGATGATCTGGTGTATGATACATGATGATCCGGCATATCATTTGCTGTGATCCGGGCTATGATACATGATGATCTGAGCTTAACTGATGAAAGGAGTTTTTATTATGCTGATCAAACCTGCCCCATTTTTAAAGGGTGAAGTACATATTCCCGGCGATAAATCGATCTCCCACCGCAGCGTCATGTTTGGCGCACTGGCTGAGGGACTGACTGAAGTCACCCATTTTCTGCAGGGTGCGGACTGCCTGTCTACGATAGACTGCTTTCGAAGACTGGGAATCGAAATTGAAAATACGCCGGAGCGCATACTGATCCATGGCAGGGGCCTCCATGGTCTTCGTCCTTCCAGCCAGATGCTGGATGCCGGCAACAGCGGTACGACAATCCGCCTTATTTCGGGCATTCTCGCCGGACAGCCGTTTTCTACATCTATAAGCGGAGATGCTTCGATTCAAAAACGTCCGATGAAACGCATTATTGCTCCCTTACAGGAAATGGGTGCAAAAATTACCGGTCGGGACGGCAGCAGCTGTGCACCGCTTGACATATGCGGCTCTGCCCTGAGCGGCATTGATTATCATACGCCGGTTGCATCCGCACAGGTAAAATCCTGCATACTGCTTGCAGGGTTGTATGCGGACAGCCCTACAAGCGTCACCGAGCCGTCTTTATCCAGAAACCATACAGAATTAATGCTCTCTTCCTTTGGCGCACAGCTTAAATGCCAGGATACGACGGCTTCTATTCAGCCGGACCCGCTCCTGAAGGGCCAGAAGATCGAAGTACCCGGAGATATTTCTTCGGCTGCATATTTTATAGCCGCAGGATTATTGGTTCCTAATTCCGAAATATTAATCCGCAATGTCGGCATCAACCCGACCAGAGACGGAATGCTGCGTGCAGCTGCTGCCATGAATGCTGATATCACAAAATTAAATGTACATTATGCTTCTGGCGAGCCTGTCTGCGACCTGCTCGTAAAATCCAGCAGCCTGATTGGAACTACGATAGAGGGAAATCTCATTCCTGCACTGATTGATGAAATTCCTGTGCTTGCGGTTATGGCAGCTTATGCAGAGGGAACGACGATTATAAAGGACGCTGCGGAACTGAAAGTAAAGGAATCTGACCGGATTGAAGCGATTGTCTCAAACCTAAAAGCAATGGGAGCAGACGTCACCGCATGTGACGACGGCATGATCATCCACGGAGGCAGGCCGCTGCACCATGCTGTCATTCATACGCATAAAGACCACCGGATTGCAATGTCTTTTGCAGTAGCTGCACTGTGTTCGGAAGGGGGCGCTGAGCTTATGGAGGCAGAATGCGTAAACATCTCGTATCCAGAATTTTATCAGCATTTAAGATCGTTGTCTTAACAGGAATATACAATAAAAGCGGCAGAGTTTTTAGCACTCCGCCGCTTTTATGCTTCTTTTTTCATACTGACCGATATGCATGCCCAGACAATTGGTTATATGAAACATCTTTACTGTTATGCTGTTACATGAAATTTTCCGATTTCTGCCCGCAGTGTTTCTGCACTCTGCGTAGTCTTCGTGATCTGGCTTAGTACCTCGGCTGATTCTTGTGCAATCACGCTGGCCCGGTGCGCGATTTCTGTCGTACCTTCCGCACCCTCTTCGGCAGCCTTGGAAATATCACTCATCGAATTTTTAATTCCTTCCATATTTTGAAACAGAGCCTGTGCAATCGTGCTGAACTCGCTCATAAGCGTATTTACAGATACGCCGTCTTTGTCATATTGTTCGCCGATCTGCAGAAATCCGTTATAATCGGATGTCACATCATTCACGACAAAATCCAACAGCTTTCTGGCATTTGATGACAGATTTTCTACTGCCTGCGTCACATCCTGCGTCACTGACTGGATCTGGATGACCGTCTGTCTGGACTGTTCTGCAAGTGCGCCGATTTCACCTGCTACCACGGCAAAGCCTTTTCCTGCTTCTCCGGCTCTGGCTGCTTCAATAGAGGCGTTTAAAGATAACAGATTGGTCTGGGACACAACGTTCATAATGACGCCTGACAGCTCGTAAATCTGGTCGATCACTTTTGCGTCCTCTAAAGCGGTCTCCAGACGCTGTTGGATTTCTATTTTCAGTCCTTCTGCTTTTTCCTGTGCGGTCTTAATTCTCTGGTTTGTCTCTTCTGCCCGGTCCTGTATCTCAGAAGCCCCCTGAGCGCCATCCTGTGAACGCTCTGCAATATGCTGCACGGCTGTATGTACTTCACCGGCTGATTCATTTGCCATCGTAGTCGTAGCTGCCGTTTCCTGCATTCCAGCAGATAACTGCTGTGCCGCAGCTGATACGCTTGAAATGTCATCATTCAGCTTTGCCACGCATTCTTTTACAGAGCCTGCTGCAGAACTGATCGTTACTGACTCTGCCTGTACCTGCGTAATCAGATTTACCATCGCAGACCTCATATCACTGATGCATCTGGCCAGATTGCCAAAATCATCACGCCTGCCCAGAAATTTTTTCATAAAATCCTGCGTATAATCTCCCTCTGCCATACTGTTCATCTGTCTGGAGGCTGCATCCAGAGATTTTGCAATATCTGATACGATCAAAAGCGAAATTATAATCAGAACCAATATTGACGCTGTAATAGATACAACCGAAAGCCGTCTTGTTTTGTCAAATATATTTTTAACAACCTTATTATTTTCTACAGCCAGATCTTCCAGCACATCGATATAGTTTCCTGTACCGATGACCCACTGCCATGGTTCAAAAGCTTTGCTGTACGCCCGCTTTGGATAAGTTTCGGTACCGCCTTCTTTTTCATAATAATAATCGGTATACCCGCCATCCTCCTGACGGCCGTTTTTTATGATCTCCTTGATCATCTCAAATCCATGGCTGTCCTTTTCATTTAAGCGGTTTGTACCTTCTACAGGTTCACCCAGCATGACAACATTGTCACCGTCATAAGTATCGATCCAAAAATAACCATCGTCTCCATAGCGAAGTTCCCTTACGAAGTCGGCAGTTCGTTCTTTCGCTTCTTCCTCACTGGTTTCTCCATTTTGGAATAACTCATATTCTTCTTCGATCAGGGTGATTACATTTTCTACCTGGCTCTTAATCTGTTCGTCATAATCGTCATTTAAAACATTTTTCATGCTGTCAATAGACTGCTGGTATGACTGGTTCATGCCATTCATATTAATGAGTCCCATAATGCACATGGATATAGCAGCAACTGCTGTCAGAATGATTAATTTGGTACGTACTTTTAGGTTTGCGAACATTTTGCTCATATCCTTTCTTTTGTAGCTCAGAGCGTGTCGAAAATCACTCCTATTAATATCATTTTTCAGACACGCTCCAGCAGGAAAGCAGCATTTTGGGCATTCGTACGCTTTTCTTTCCTGCTTTTGTAACTGAACGCTGTATCTTTTTTAGTTTATCATATTCGAAAAGCAATAATTGTATTTTTTATTATACAAAAATATACAAATCTTACAGATTTATGAATAATTTACTGAATAAGCATCGCATCCCCAAAACTAAAAAAACGATACTGCTTCTTTACCGCTTCTTCATAAGCGTGCAGCACATGCTCCCTGCCTGCCAGTGCACTGACCAGCATAATCAGCGTTGATTCCGGCAGGTGAAAATTTGTAATAAGGGCATCAATGCAGCGAAACTGATATCCCGGATAAATAAAAATCTGGGTAAAACCGCCCGCTTCACTGACGTGTCCCGCCTGATCTGCCGCAGATTCCAATGTCCTCGTGCTGGTCGTCCCGACCGCTATGACCTTATGTCCGCTGTCTTTTGCACGGTTGATTTTATCTGCCTGTGCCTGTTCGATTTTATAGTATTCCGAATGCATATGATGATCCATTACATTTTCTGCCTTTACCGGGCGGAAGGTGCCCAGCCCTACATGCAGCGTTACTTCCGCAATCTCGACTCCTTTTTCACGAATCCGGCTTAACAGCTGTGGTGTAAAATGAAGCCCCGCTGTCGGAGCAGCCGCAGAACCGTCATGTTTGGCATACACGGTCTGATAGCGCTGCCTGTCTTCCAAATGATGCGTGATATAAGGCGGCAGCGGCATTTCTCCAAGCCTGTCTAAGACTTCTTCAAAAATACCCTCATACGTAAATTTTACCAGACGGTTTCCTTCTTCTACGATCTGAATCACCTCACCGGTCAAAAGCCCGTTTCCAAAAGATATCTTTGTGCCTGCTTTCGCCTTTTTACCGGGCTTTACCAGTGTCTCCCATATATTTTCGCCCCTGCGGTTTAACAGCAGCAGTTCAATTTTTGCTCCCTGCGGCTGTGTCTGTTCCTGATCTGTTTCTGGTTCATCAACAGCTGTATTGGCTTCTTTTACGCCGATCAGCCTTGCCGGTATGACCTTTGTGTTGTTTAGCACAAGACAGTCGCCGGGATTTAAATACTCTAAAAGGTCGCAGAACGTGCGGTGTTTAATAGAGCCGTCTTCCCGTCCCAGCACCATCAGCCTGGAGCTAGAACGGTCCTCTAACGGGTCCTGTGCGATTAATTCCTGCGGCAGGTCATAATAAAAATCTTTTACATTCATACCTTTTCTCTTATTTTCTAAGCTCAATGCCTTTTGTCTCCAATGCCTTTATGATCCGGTCCAGCACCTCGTTTACAGACTCTTCGTCTAAAGTGCGGTCTTTGGCGCGGAACGTAATCGTATATGCGAGCGACTTAAATCCCATCTTAATCTGATTTCCTTCATAAAGGTCGAACAGACGGCAGCTTTCCAGATACTCTCCTCCATTTTCTTCGATCACCTTTTCGATATCGCCTGCCAGAATCGTTCTAGGGCATACCATGCTGAGGTCTCTGTTCACGGCAGGGAATCTGGCAATGCCGGTATATTTGCGGTCAAAGCCGGATTTTTCGACAATCTGCGGCATATCGATCACCGCTGCATATACACGGTCTTTGATCGAATAGTTTGCCGCAACCGTCGGGTGCACTTCCCCAAAATATCCAATGCAGTCGCCTTCATACATGACATCTGCCTGTCTGCCCGGGTGCAGGAACGGTTTTCCAGAGGCCGGATTATATTCTGGCTTTTTATGCATGCCGACCTGCATTAAAAATTCTTCGATCACACCCTTTAATGTATAAAAATCACCTTCGCCATACATGCCCAGCGTAAACTGCATTCGTTCCTCCGGCAGTTCGGCCAGCGGCAGCTCTTTTGCCAGATATATATTGCCAAGCTCATATAAGCGCACGTCTTTATTACGCCTGTTATAGTTTGTTGAAAGCGAGGTCAGTATGCCGTTTAACGGAATCGTACGCATAATGCTGAAATCTTCGCCCAGAGGATTTGAGATCACAACCGCATTGCGCAGGCTGGAATCCGCCTCCAAAAGCAGCTTGTCAAATACTTTCGGGCTTTCAAATGAATAGGACATGCCCTGGCTGAAGCCGCAGTACTGTGCAACATCTTTGGCAACAGCCTCAATCCGCAGCTTATAAGACAGCCTGCCTGTTGTCGCCTCACCCTTTGGCAGCGTCGCTGCGATTTTGTCATAGCCGTAAAATCTGGCTGCCTCTTCTGCGAGGTCTGCGCTGCATTCTAAGTCCTGTCTCCAGGATGGGATAATTACTTCATTTGTCTCTTTATCATATCCTAATTCAATTTTTTCAAAATATGCAAGCATCTGCTCAGGCGCTATATCGGTGCCGAGCAGACGGTTGTATTTATCAGGCTCAAATAAAATCCGTCTGCCTTCTTTTACTTTCGAATAGACATCGACTACGCCGCCGACTACTTCGCCTGCTCCAAGCTCTTCAACCAGCTGGCAGGCACGGTTCATAGCCGCAATCGCATTGTTTGGGTCAAGCCCCTTTTCAAATTTTCCGGAGGCATCGGTACGCATGCCGACCTTTTTTGCGGAATGGCGGATATTTGTACCGTCAAAGCAGGCTGCCTCAAAAAGCATGGTCGTTACATGATCTGTAATCATAGAGTTTTCCCCGCCCATAATTCCGGCAAGGCCGATTGCCTTTGCGGCATCGCAGATCATAAGCACGGAATCATCCAATATGCGCTCCTGCCCGTCCAGTGTTACAAAGGTCTCCTTATTCTTCGCACGGCGCACAATGATCCTGCGGCCTTCGATCGTATCCAGGTCATAGGCATGCATCGGCTGTCCGAATTCTTCCATTACATAATTTGTAATATCTACCATATTATTGATCGGGCGGATTCCCTGTGCGGCCAGACGGCGCTGCATCCATTCCGGCGATGGTGCAATCCTGACATTTTTGACTACACGTGCCGTATAGCGCGGACACAGATCAGGATCTTCTACTTCTACCTTAATATAATCATTTACGTCTTCTTGATTGCCTGTCGGCTTTACATCCGGCGGGCAGAACGGCCTGCCAAATGTAGCTGCCGCCTCTCTTGCGATACCGATCACGCTGAAGCAGTCTACACGGTTGGACGTCACTTCGTATTCGATGGACACATCATCCAGCCCCAGCTGTTTTACGGCATCCGAACCGACTACGGCGTCATCAGGAAAAATATAAATACCTTCCTGCGGCGCCTCAGGATAAAAATCGCGGGAAGAACCCATTTCCTCAATCGAACACATCATGCCGTTTGACACTACGCCGCGCAGCCTGCCTTTTTTTATTTTAATTCCGCCTTCAGCCTTAGAGCCGTCATGTCCGCCTGCTACACGTCCGCCATCTAATACAACCGGCACCTTCTGCCCCTCTTTTACATTTGGTGCACCTGTTACGATCTGAACAGGCTCATCTGCGCCGACATTGACCTGGCAGACTACCAACTTATCTGCATCAGGATGCGGCTCTATGTTCAAGATCTGTCCGACTACAATTTTATCCAGATTCCTGCTGAAGTCCTCATATCCTTCGACCTTTGTACCAGACAGCGTCATTGCATCCATATATTCCTGTATCGATACATCAAGCCCAGGAACCATATCCTTTATCCATTTTAAAGATGTATTCATTCTGCTTCCTCCAAATCTTTTCAAGCTTCCTACGATCTAATTTCCAGGTCTGTTTCCAGATCTGTTTTATATAAATTCTGTTTTTTGTATAATTCTGTTCTATTTACAATTCTGTTTTTTTATATAAATTCTGTTTTTTATATAATTCTGTTTTTATATAATTCTGTTTTTATCATTCTGTTTTTTATCATTCTGTTTTTTATCATTCTGTTTTTTATATGATTCTGTTTTCAAAATCTATTTTATTGCAAATGCATTTTTTCAAAACTGGCTTAAAAATCTGTCGTCATTTTCGTAAAGCAGACGCATATCGTCAATTTCATATTTCAGCAGCGCGATGCGCTCCAGTCCTACGCCAAATGCAAATCCTGAATATACTTCCGGGTCAATACCGCTCATTTTAAGCACCTTTGGATGAATCATTCCGCATCCTAAAATCTCTATCCATCCGCTGCCCTTACAGAACCGGCATCCTTTTCCGCCGCATTTAAAGCAGGTAACATCTACCTCCGCGCTTGGCTCTGTGAACGGGAAATGGTGCGGGCGGAACTTGACCTTTGTATCCTGGCCGAACAGTTCTTTTGCAAATTCTGCTAATGTGCCTTTTAAATCAGAAAACGTAATGTCCTTATCGATCACCATGCCCTCGATCTGGTGAAAACTCGGCGAATGCGTTGCATCCACTTCGTCCGAGCGGAATACCCGGCCTGGTGCGATCATGCGGATCGGCAGCGCATGTGTTTCCATTGTACGCACCTGTACCGGAGAAGTCTGTGTACGCAGCAGTATTTTATCATTAATATAAAATGTATCCTGTTCATCTTTTGCCGGATGATCCGCAGGGATATTTAAAGCTTCAAAATTGTAGTAATCATATTCAATTTCAGGCCCTTCCACGACTTCATAACCCATGCCTACAAAAATACGCTCTACTTCTTCCAGTGCGATTGTATTTGGGTGCCTGTGGCCGACACGGCTTCTTTTAGAGGGCAGCGTTACATCTATGACCTCCTGGCGCAGCCTGAGTTCCAGTTCAGCGGCCTCCAGCTTTTTTTTGGTCTGCTCCAGCATGTCTTCGATAGCAGCCCTTGTCTCATTGACCAGCTGACCGACTGCCGGGCGGTCCTGCGGCAGCACATCCTTCATACCTTTTAAAACAGCTGTCAGCTCACCTTTTTTGCCGAGAAAAGCTACCCTGACCTCGTTAAGCTTTGACAATTCTTCCGAAGCCTTAATCTGGCGCACAGCCTCTTCCCTGATTTTCTGCAGTTTGTCTTTCATATGCAAATTCTCCTTATCCAATAATTGACTAAAAATTAAACCTTATTTAAATTAAATATATGAATACAGCCAATACGATAGAAAGCACGCTGCGCGAACTTTCTATTGTCATAAATAAAAAACTCCCTCCCTAAAAAGGGACGAAGTCAATCCGTGGTACCACCCTAATTCCCAATCCAGGCCGCTAGAGCCTGATTTTGAGCACTCAGCATGCGTAACGTGCATGAACGTTCCGGGTTGCTGCTCCCGGACTGCTCCAGTGTGAAATCCAAAAACGGCCTGTCTTGAAAAAGCTCTCAGCGCCTCACTTTTTCTCTCTGTCAGCAGGATTCGTCTCTGGCCGCCTATAAGCATTCTGCCATAAGGCCACCTTCCTTGCATTTACTTTATTTAAACTTATCCTATTATAGCGCAGACTTTCCTGTTATGCAAGAATTTTTTAAATAGAAAAGCATGAAACGCTCTGCTGCCTTATTGACTTTTTCCATGAATACAGTAAAATATAACCATATAAATATTATGCACAGTCTGACGAAAGGACATCGCCTATGATCAACTATTTAAACCTGACGCTTGACTACATTGTAGAAATCGGCATTTTAATCTTTGAATTTATCGGAGTCGGAATCATTATAGCAACCTGCCTGATCAGCTTTTACAAATATATAGCAAAAAAACCTGACACGAGAATCTATCTGGGCAAAGGACTTTCCATGGGGCTGGAGTTTAAGCTTGGCAGTGAAATTCTAAGAACGGTTATTGTACGCGAATGGAAAGAAATCGCAATTGTTGCAGGAATTATCGCGCTGCGGGCAACACTCACATTTTTGATCCATTGGGAAATCAAAGAAGAAGAAAAAGAAGGAAAATTACATATAGAATAATTTAATTATTGAATTATTCAAAAACGATAGAAAGCACGCTGCGTAAACTTTCTATTGTCATGAATTAAAAGCCGTACTATTGGGCACAGCCTCCTCTGGTACGGCTTTCTAAGCTGTCATACAGCCTGTTTTATTTTCGCTGGTTTTGTTAGATTATGTTTGGTTCTTTGTTTTTGTTTGATTGCTTTGGTTCTTTGTTTTTGCTTCATTGTTTTTTCATTGGTTTAGTCTCATTGGTTTAGTCTCATTGGTTTTATTTTTTCTGCTTCTGTTTTTTCTTGCGCATCTTCTCCCAGCGATTTTCAATTTCCCTATAATAAAATTTATTGACTTCCGCGCAAAACAGCAGTATGTACATGCCAAAATAAATCCAGAACATTGTCAGCACAATGGTAGTCAGCGATCCGTACATGGAAAATCCATTAAAATATCCTACATATATCGATACGCCGAAAGAAAAAATATACCATACAACGGTACACAAAACAGCTCCCGGCAGCTGGTTATGGAAGTTAATCTTGTGGTTTACCAAAGCCTTGCGGTCCGGCAGTGAATGAAACGCCATAATTGCAGTCAGGATCATAATCGGCGTAATAATCAATATGCGAAAGTCTAAGACCCTTGATACAATCCCTCCGACTACCGGCATATAATAAACCAGAAGCTCTTCCAGCGACCGTCCGAATACAAGCAGTACTAAAAATATAACGATTGCCACTAAAAAGACAAACGTATAAAAGACTGCCCTCACACGCAGGACAAACCAGTTTCTTTTTTCCTGCACCTCATGCACTTCATCCAGCCCGTTTGAAAGGTAATGAAGCCCTTTGGAGGCTGACCAGATCGCAATCACTGCCGTCGTAGACAAAATCCCTACCGACTCGGAATACACCTCGTCTAAGATCGTAATGACAAACGGCTCCAGATACTCCGGCAGATACTGGTGCACATACTGCAGCAGCATTGCCTCAGAAATCGGCGTATATTGAATGAGTGTAATAAAAAACATGATCAGCGGTACAAAGGACATCATTATAAAAAATGCCGTCTGCGCTGCATATGCCCCTATATTATCCTTTTTACACTTATCCATTAACCGAAGTCCATTTAAAAACATCCCCTTCATGTTCTTTCCTTTCTCCTGCTAATGTTTTTACTATTATTTAGAAACTGCCTTTACAGATACCCCGCTGTAATAATACTTTAAGATTTTTTTATAATCCCATCCCTGTTTTGACATTCTGTCCGCCCCATACTGGCTCATGCCCATGCCATGCCCGTTGCCGCCTCCTGACAGCTCATATCTGCGGCTTTTGGCATTAAACTTTATCGAAAAATAAGCACTCGGCAGAAATCTTGTATACTGGTCTTCCGTGCCGTCTGCATACGTAATCTTCTCCAATGCACAGCCTAAAACAGAGCGGATATTGTATTCTGACCTGACCTCTACCCTGCCAAATTCAAATACAATATTCAATGCCAGCACTGCTCCGCTTTTACTGCGCTTTAGGCTGCTTATCTGTTCAATGCCGCCAAAGCCTTTTAGGGAAGATACTTTTTTCTCTGATTTCCCGGATCTGGCATAATACGCAAAATTCTGCGGATTTATCTTTTCACGCTGCTGGATTTTTTGTTTTATCTCTTTTAAGCAGGCACTCGGCTCTGCTTTGGCAGTCCATCGGAAATATCTGCTGTCACCGTCAAATGCCTTCTCATTCGAAGACGTAATGTATTTACGAAATGTTTTTTCCTTAGACAGATCAAACGATCCCTTTTCTGAAGGATTCAATGATTTTGCCTTGAGATAAGGGTACGCATCCTTCTGGTTCCAGATCTCCATGCCGGATGTATAGCCGCAGGAGCATGAAAAATAATAGGCATTTACAATCTCGCCTTGTGCATACATCACCTCACCGGCAGTCGCTTCTACAGCTTTTATGTCTGCTTCGCTGATATCGGATTTATTGTAAACCTGATAATTTGTGCTGTCGTCAATCTGTGCATGATAAGCTTCATAATCCCCTTTTGCCATCTGCCTGTATACATAGCTTCTGGCACATACTGCCTGTGCCTTTAACGCTTCAAGCCCAAAGGATGACGGCATTTCGCTTGCAACGACTGAATAAAGGTATTTTTCGATACCGACCTTGTTTACAATATAATAGCCGTCATTATCGC
The DNA here is from genome assembly GCA_910586445.1 of uncultured Eubacterium sp. Lineage (GTDB taxonomy): Bacteria > Bacillota > Clostridia > Lachnospirales > Lachnospiraceae > Eubacterium_J. The sequence goes on along the minus strand of CAJUHV010000002.1, from coordinate 46,702 downwards.
GGTATATCGTTATGCTGCCATAATACCCTTTTGAAGTCCTGCGGCCTTTTGAATCTGACAGGTACAGCCTGCCGCTGCTTTTTGCAGGTTCTACAGATATATATTTCCCCTTTTTGAGCTTGAGCTTTTTTATATTGATCAGCTGGGATGCTGCATACTTTTTCTTTGAACGGTTCTTTTTTACATAGCACTGTTCATCACAGGTCAGATAAACCTGCTCATAATGCACGGCACCCTGATTTAACAGCAGCACCTTAACCGTATCGGACAGAGCTTTTTTTTCTGTATCCGCTGCCTGTTCCGGGGCAGATTTTACCGTACTGTTGTTTTCGGTGAGCCTGATATTTTTTATTTTTGTCACCACGCCGCCCTTTATGCATAACGTACAGTCCGCACTGCCGGTAAAGCCCTCCATATTTTTACACGAAACCTGATAGGTGTTTTTTTCATATTCAAATTCAATGTTCTGCTGGTCCAGCGCCGTCGCAGGGACATCCCTCAGGGCAATTGTTTTTTCGGACTGCGCCCGTATTCCCAGAATCCTGTGTTCCATCACATACATATCGTATGTGTAAAAATCTTCCAGCCGGACCGAGCCTGCCTGAAAGACATATTCCCCATATTGTGTCTGGCATATATTTCCATCCTGAGCCAGCAGTAATACCGTCTTTTTTTCCACTGACTCAGCCAGATCCATATAATCAAGTATCTGGTCATAATAATCCATAAATACACTGCGTTCCAGCTTTTCATTGCCGCCCTGCACCCTGATGGCATCCGACAGCCCGATTTTCTGCACAAAATCCTTCAGCTGTCCCTGCGTGACAGTCAGCTTTGGATCTTCCTTCCACTGCTCAAGCAGAGAATCTTCTTCTAAAAAACACATCAGCGAAGCAGCTTCTTCCCTTGTTACATATGTAAGCTCCGGCCTTTGACTGCTGCTGCGCATTACTACTATAAGAGAGAAAAGCAGGCCGGCTGATACAATCCCTGCAGTAAGCAGCCAGAACTTAAACCTGTTTTCTGAAATCTCCAAAACCTGCGGCCTGCGCCGGTATCGGTTTTTCATCATTTTTTTTCTATATTTTTTTACTTTTGCTGCCCTGTCCATGTTTTCCATGCTCCATACAAAATCTAAACATAACCATTTGATCCGTCCGATCTGTTTGATCAAATAGATGTTCTTATAATTTATACAAAAAAATTCCATTTTATTCAAAAACCTCTTATGTATGCAAATGCTTATATATTCCATAGTTTTTATATTCAAAAACCTCTTATGTATGCAAATGCTTATATAATCCAAAATTTTTATATTCAAAACCTCTTATGTATGCAAATGCTTATATAATCCATAGTTTTTATATTCAAAAACCTCTTACATATGCAAATGCTTATATAATCTATTGTTTTTATATTCAAAAACCTCTTACATATGCAAATGCTTATATATTCCAAGGTATTTTACATATGCAAATGCCTATATATTAAAGTCTTTTAAATATTCGAATGCTTATACATTAAAGTCTTTCAAATATCCAGATGCTTTACATTAAAGTTTTTTAAATATCCAGATGCTTATACATTAAAGTTTTTAAAATATCCAGATGCTTATACATTAAAGTCTTTTAAATATCCAGATGCTTATACATTAAAGTCTTTTATTATACTCAAAACTTTTTATGTATTCAAATCCTCTTATGTATATAAAAGCTTCTTACTTGATGAAACAATAGAAAACACGCTGCACGAACTTTCTATTATCATGAATCACAAAAGAAGCTGACATAAAACTATGCAGCTTCTTTTTATCTAGTTGTGTTCTCTATTAGCATATTTTATCTTTTCGTATTTTACTCCAGCCTATTGAACGTACTTGGATGTGTATCAGACAGCCACTGCACGTTCATTGGAAAGATGGAAATCATTTGCATCTTCCATTGAACATAAATACATAGAACTTCATGTACTTATGCTATATGCTTTATCCTTAGGCATGTGAAATCAGATCAAATGAATAAATATCTTTTGTACTTTATCACAGGGATTTATCTTCTGGTACTATCTTCTGTATTTTATCTGTAATCTGTAAGAATAAGCTTCATCTTCCGTAGCTCTAAATTCTTTTGTAAAAATACGGCCGCTATCTTTCGTGTTTTTAATTCTTTTCTTTTGTAAAATATTTTTAAAAGTATCCCCAAAATGCCGGTCCCACAATTTTGACTCCTAGCAAAGCTAGGTGGGTAACCTCAATGGAGCTTCTGCCTTCCACTGCGTAATGATGGCCTGACATCTACCCCAAAATATTGGAATCCCGTAAAAGAAAATGTAGGTTCAAAATAGCAGGTTATCGAACACCTCAGGTAAATACTTTTATTAAATTTGATTATACTCTACTATGTGCAGTATTGCAACAATTATTTACATACAAGATGATGTATTTTATGGTATTTTTTCTGGTTGAATCTGTCTTCAGGCCGATTTGCGCAACAACTTAAAGTGAATTTAATTCTTTTTGCAAATTTTGTCGAATTCTTCAAAAGCTGCTTCGATTTCCTTATCGATATTTCCAATCGAACCAAACGACATAAACAGCAGCACCCAGAAACCGACCGCACAGCCGATCGAAACAGGCAGCATAAGCAGCATTGTGCCGTTCACAATCGAATAGACGCTGAAAATACTCCATGCCACAGCCCAGATTACTGCATTGGCTTTCATAACTATTTCGCCTCTTTTATGCATTTTTAAACTGGCAATCGAATTCTTGGCTCTTTTTCGAATGATTTCGTTTATTTCCTCTTCTGTCCGCTCTGGAGCATCTGGATGAACTTTTTTTCTCACATTGTCAATTCCAGGCCCGCCCTTTGTTGGAATAAGGGCTTTATATTCGTCAAAGTCTGATAATTTCATATTCACCAACCCCCTCGCATACGGTTTATAGTTAATTATAACACTAGTCATTTCATTTTACCAGTACTATTCCCATAATCTATTGAAAATTTTTTAACAAAATTGCAATGAATATTTGTCGAAATTTTGTTAAATACGCCAAGAGGGGGAGGGGTGGTAAATGTATAAAAAATGGTTATAGCCTAAAGCGCGTTAAAAAACATTCCTGTGATCTATACGCTTTAAGCTATAACCAGAATTTAAAATCCTACAGTGTATTAGCCTGATCTACAACCTTCTGGATTGCTTCAGAGGCATCTGCCGGAAGCTTATTGAAGCCGCCTTCTTTTGTATCTAATTCTTTGACATTGTTTAATCTGTCTGTCATACGTGCCTTCATCTGATCTATATAATCTTTGTCATTTAAATCCGGCACAAAGCCTTCCCATTCGAAGATTTCGATATCTGTAAATGGTCCCCAAGGCTTGAAATCAGCTTTCTTTTCTACGATAGCTTCAAGAATGCCGAGCGTATCCTTCGGCTGTACCTTCTTGCCCATAAAGTCGCCCGTATTGATAATATAGCAGTCTACATTCTTCTCAGCTACTAATTTCTTAAACTTCTCATAGTCATTTACCAATGGATAAGTCCTAAATGGATTTGCATACGGTTCAATAACTAATGCGTTCGGATCTACTCCCGGAGCAAGACGCTCTGCGGTAGATCTTTTTGTAGCAAGCGTAGCGCCCATTACGGATGCTAAAGAAGCGCCTTTTAATTTTACTACAGGCGGCAGTGTCTGGTCTTTCATAATCCAGAAAATAGCATTTACAGGGCTTTCGATCTTGTCTACACGGTTTGGAGACCACAGCTTGGACTTGATTGCACGTCCATTACCGTTGCGGATGTCTTCGGTTACTAATACCACTTTTCCTTCGTCATCCAGGGTAGCTGAACAGTTCTGTGCGGTAAGCAGGAATTTGTTATCTTCACATGCGGTAGGATAATCTGCTGTCTTGTCAAAGTATGTCGGCTCTAATGCGATTGAAGCACATGTATCTGTGTTGATTACAAATGCGTCGTCATGCAGTACCTTGATCGCCGGATATTTGCCGTCATGCTTTGCGTGTGTCAGTGTAGATTTACCAGATCCAGACAGTCCGAATACAGCTGCAACATATTTTGATCCATCTGCCAGTGTATATTCTTTCTGTCCGCCGTGACAGGAAGCATAGCCGTTTCTGTTTGCAATAGCCCATGCAAGCGTCAATGTACCTTTCTTATGCTCGCCGAAATATCTCATGCCTAAAATAGCTGCACAGTTTGTCTCTGTGTTAAAGTAGCATAAGCACTTGCCGTCACATACATCAGTCTGGTCGGTGCCTGTCCACTGCGGGTCAGAGAAAATATATACGTCCGGCTCATTGCCGTTTCCTACTGGAATCGATTCATGATACATCTTTGTATAAGTATCATTCATATACTGGAAGTTCAGCATCCAGTTGTACAGGATATTCTCTTCTCCCTTAGGGATCAGCAGGTGTGCCTTTACCATAAATTCCGGGTCAAGTCCGATAAATACCTGTGCATGGTACATAGTTCTCCAACGGGTATCATATACGGCATCCATCAGGATTTTGTCAAGCTTTGCGCAGTTTGTGCCTTCTTTGCCTGTAATCCTTCTGGCTGCTGCATAACGTCCTGTAATAGAACCGTCATTAAATAAAAGTACTTTTGCCTCTGGCTCCAAGCCGATTTCTTCTGCTTTATATACCGGCATATCTGTAACAACTGTTCCAGGTGAATTTTTTGCCAGCTCATAAGCTTCACGTAAAGTATTTACCTTTACGACATTGTTTCCATAAAACGGTGCTTCAATAATCGCACGTGTATTGGTGACAATTGATCCTGCTTTTGGGAAACCTACCTTATTTGGGCCGATTTCAGTTCTTGGATAAAGAGCTTTGGTTGACATTTCTATATTCCTCCTTGTAATTAATATTTAGGATTAAATTCCCACTGTATACATGGGAAATCTCACTATTATAAACTATACACTATGCTGTTTTTTTGTCAATCTATTTTTCACATTTTATTCCATAACAAGACATTTTTTCATAAAAGCCTATGAAAGCCTGCCTGCTGTTTTTTCACTGGTACGGCAGAGCCAGTCTGCACAATAATTATTTCTATCAGATTTTATGAGGATACCTGCACAGTTATACAAGATCTGTCTTAGAAAAAGCGTGCGGAAACAGCTCACCCAGCCGGAAGGACTGGTACTGCGTCTGGTTTTTTGCCAGAATGACCAAGAAACTGTCCGGGTCGCAAAATTCCATCAGCACCTGCCTGCATACTCCGCACGGAGCCAGATACTCTCCGCTGCTGCCTGCGACCGCAATTGCCAAGAACGAACGGTATCCCTCAGAGACAGCCTTAAATACCGCGGTACGCTCTGCACAGTTGGCCGGTGAATACGCTGCATTTTCGATATTGCAGCCGGTAAAAATAGTTCCATCGCCACACAGCAGCGCCGCCCCGACATGAAACCCGGAATACGGCGCATAGGCGTATTGTTTTGCAGCATATGCTTTTTCTACCAGATTTTGCATATTAATTTCCATTTTACGATTCCTCTCATTTTTCTATATTGATCTATTTCCCGATATGTAATTTGATTTTTCTATATTTGAATCTATATTTGCCTATATCAGTCCTCGCATTTCTCCCGGCCGCGCTTCGCCTGCCTTGTTTCTATTGTAATACATCTGGAAGAAAAAATCTATCCCGATTGTTCATTAATTTTTTATTAATAATGTAAAAACTTATTGAATATTTATATTTTTCCTTGTTTTCGTGTTTTATCCTGTGGTAATATAGTTTGCAGACAGGAGGTATGATTTATGATAAATAATGAATTTTCCAAAATCACGCCTGAAATTCAAAATCTTGCCGATCTAAGCAGCCGGCATTTTACGATTGACCCATCCTTATATACCAAATACGATGTCAAGCGCGGACTGCGTGATATCAACGGCAAGGGTGTATTGGTCGGTCTGACTGAAATTTCTGAGGTGTGTGCTACAAAAAGAGTTGGGGACCAAGTAATTCCTGCTGACGGAGAACTTTTTTACCGTGGCTACAATGTACGAGACATTATAGCCGGAATCGGCCAGGACAATCATTTTGGATTTGAAGAAAGTGCATTTCTCCTTATTTTCGGCAAGCTCCCTACTACAGCCGAGCTAAAAGAATTTACGGACCAGCTCTCTTACTACCGTTCCCTGCCAACCAGCTTTGTACGAGATATCATTATGAAAGCTCCGAGCCAGGACATGATGAATACGCTTTCCCGCAGCGTTCTGACGCTGTATTCTTACGACAACAAGGCCGATGATATTTCTATTCCTAATGTACTGCGCCAGTGCATGCAGCTGATTAGTCTTTTTCCACTGCTTTCAGTTTACGGCTATCAGGCATACCGCCATTATCATGATGGTGAAAGCCTGTTCATACACAAACCTCTGCCCGAGTTATCTACGGCAGAAACAATACTTCATATTCTGCGTCCAGACAGCAAATATACGCCGCTTGAAGCCAAATTACTAGATATTGCCCTGGTACTCCATATGGAACACGGCGGCGGCAATAACTCTACATTTACTACGCATCTGGTATCTTCTTCCGGGACAGATACATATTCTGTAATTGCGGCATCCATCGGCTCTTTAAAAGGCCCGAGACATGGCGGTGCCAATATTAAGGTCGTACAGATGTTTGAGGATATGAAGTCGCAGCTGAAAGACTGGACGGACGAGCAGGAAGTCCGCACCTATTTAAAGGCCATATTGAATAAAGAAGCATTTGACCATGCAGGACTTATTTACGGCATGGGACATGCTGTTTACTCGCTTTCAGACCCGCGTGCGCGCATCTTCCGCTCCTATGTTGAACGGCTTTCCATCGAAAAAGGCTATACGGACGAATTTGCCCTATATTCTATGGTAGAGCGCCTTGCCCCGCAGGTGATCGCCGATGAACGCAAAATCTACAAAGGCGTCAGCCCGAATGTAGACTTTTACAGTGGATTTGTATACCGCATGCTCGGCCTGCCTTTGGAACTGTATACCCCGATCTTTGCAATCGCGCGTATTGCAGGCTGGAGTGCCCACAGGCTGGAGGAGATCTCCTATAACGGCAAGATCATGAGACCGGCTTATATGAGTGTTTCAAACCGAAAAGAGTATGTTCAGATGTCAGACCGCGTATCTGAACAATAAAAAGTATGCTGTACAAATTTTCTTTTCTATTGTCATGAATGATAAAATTGCCTCCAGACGACGAAAGTTTATAAAAAAATTGTCGTTTGGAGCCGTTTTTTTGCATGAAGAAACAATTTTAGCACCTTTTTTATGAATTATTCCAATTTTTTCGTTGCATATTTTGGATTTATCTTGTAAAATTTATTCATAAGGTAGTATAAAAAAAGGAGTGTATCATTATGTTATTATCAGAATCCAAAATTTTAATCGGAGATGATTCTATTCTGGCACGGAAACAATTAAAAGATATTTTAACCAGGCTCGGCGGAATACATTATATAGAAGCTGCGAACGGCCAAGAGGCTATTGATCGATATAAAGAGGAGCCGGCAGATATTGTATTCCTAGATATTGTTATGCCAGTCAAAGACGGTATTGCTGCTACTAAGGAGATTATTGAACACAATCCTTCCGCTATCGTAATTATAGCTTCGTCGATCGGCACCAAAGAACAGTTAAAGAGTGCAATTGAGGCGGGTGCAAAGGATTTTGTACAAAAACCTTTCAATGCCACCAATATTCAGCGGGTTGTAGAAGCTCGTTTCGAACATTAATCAGGGGAGGCTAGGTATATGTATACACAATTTTTTGGTAATTTTCTTTTGAGCCGTAATGTTGTAACACCAGACCAGCTGATTCTGGCTATTGGAAAAGAATCAACCAGCCATATCAAATTAGGAACGCTGGCTATGTACCATAACCTGATGACTGCCAATGAGATAGACGACATTGTTATTGCGCAGACACATGAAGATAAGCATTTTGGCGAGCTCGCTGTCGAGCGCCATTATCTTACAGAAGATCAGGTAAACCGCTTATTATCCGAGCAGAGTCCAGAATATCTGCTTCTGGGCCAGATTTTAATTGAAGAAGGAATCATCACGAATGCAGATCTTGAAGATTTAATCATTGACTATGAATCTGAGCATGAGATCTACGATCTTGACCTGCAGATTGACCAGAAAGAACAGGTGACAAAATTAATCCGGCACTATTTTAAGCTGAAAGATATTGAAAACAGTACCTTATACGAATCCTACCTGACATTGCTTTTCAATAATCTGATCCGCTTTATCGGTGCTGATTTTACGCCTCTTACGCCGGTCAGATGCAGCGAACTGCCGACACAGTTTTCCATAACCCAGCACATTGTCGGTGTATACGATATTACTTCTGCTATCGACATGAGCCGCGAAATGGCAATTGAATTTGCTTCTCGATATGCAATGGATACGTTCAATGAATTTGATGAATATGTACAGGCTTCATTAGAGGACTTTTTAAATCTTCACAACGGCCTGTTTACTGTAAATATGTCCAATAATAACTCTATAGAGCTTCAGCTGTCACCTCCTGAGGTTCATGAAGGTGATACAGTAGAAATCCATGCAGAGACAGTGTCCTATCTGTTTCCGATCCTGTATCCATTTGGAACGATTCATTTTTTATTATCTTTTTAACAATGACAGCTCTATTGATACATATTTGTGTGGTTTTTATCATTTTAATATGGTGCCAAAACAATCATGCGTTTGTTTTGACACCATATTTTTATCTGCATTATATACGCTTTTTTATCTTCCGTTAAATTTTTAAAAATTTCTTTACTGTTTCAGGCATCTGGCTGACTTCACATACCGTATTATGCAGTACTTTCGCTGTGCGGATCTCTTCTACCGCCCTTGGTACTTTGACATGCGCGATTCTGCTCAGCTCGTCTGCCAGCTCAAAATCATTCTTCTCGCCAAAATCCGGCGCGGCTGCCTTCATAACGCTTCTTGTAAATTTAAACGGGCTTGCCGTAGAGGCAATCACTGTCTTTGTCTGGTCGCCTGTATCAGACTGATATTTTTGATAGACGCCTGCTGCAACGGCAGTATGTGTATCCAGCACATATCCGGTCTTTTCATACAGGCTGCGGATAACCTGCGCACACTCCTGCTCGTCCACGTAGTTTCCATAAAAGTCGGACAGCTCCCTGCGCATGTCCTCTGTGATCTGATATACCCCGCCTTCTGCAAGCTGCTTCATAAGCTGCGCATTCTTTGCTGCGTCATTTCCTGCGATGCGGTAAATAAGCCGCTCCAGGTTGCTGGATATTAATATATCCATAGAAGGGGAAGTCGTCAGTACAAATTCACGGTTTTTATCATAAGTTCCGGTCTGGAAGAAATCGTACAATACCTTGTTTTCATTCGAAGCACAGATCAGCTTTGCGATCGGCAGTCCCATTTTTTTTGCATAATACGCTGCCAGTATATTGCCGAAATTGCCTGTCGGAACAGCTGCATTGATGCACTCGCCTTCCTTGATCTCGCCTTTTGCAAGAAGCCTCGCATATGCATATACATAGTATACGATCTGCGGTACGAGCCGCCCGATATTGATCGAATTTGCAGAGGAAAACTGAAAGCCGTGTTCCTTTAATTCGCGTTCAAACGCTTTGTCTGCAAACATCTGTTTTACGCCCGTCTGTGCCTGGTCAAAGTTACCGTGTATGCCTACGACATGCGTATTTGCCCCGGCCTGCGTAACCATCTGCTTTTCCTGTATCGGGCTGACGCCTCCCTTAGGATAAAATACGATGATTTTGGTTCCTTTTACATCTGCAAATCCTGCCAGTGCTGCTTTCCCGGTATCGCCGGATGTCGCTGTCAATATGACGATTTCATTTGTCACATTGTTTTTGCGGGCAGCCGTAGTCATAAGGTGCGGCAGGATCGACAACGCCATATCCTTAAATGCAATGGTAGCTCCGTGGAACAGTTCTAAATAGTACGCCCCGTCCACAGATACAACCGGTACAATTTCTTCGGTATCAAACTTGCTGTCATAGGCTGCACGTATGCATTCCTTTAATTCCTGCTGCGTATAATCTGTCAGAAACAGCTTCATTACTTCGTATGCGGTCTCCTGATAGGTCATGCCGGACAATTCTTTTAAGCTTACATCCAGCGCCGGTATATGCTCCGGCACAAACAGTCCGCCGTCATCTGCCAGGCCTTTTAAGACAGCCTGTGAGGCAGTCACTTTTAGATCCGCATTACGTGTGCTTGAATACATTAAATCCATGATTTTATCCTCTTTCATTTGCATTTTCTAATATTATTATAAGCAAGATTCTCATTTTGACAAGTCTTAATGTACATATTATAATAAAAAAGCAGTAGACAGAAAGACCAATGAAATAAGGAGCATTTATGTTAGCAGGAGTATATCAGGCCGTAAAAAAGAACGGCACTATTTATTACCGTTCCAATATTACGTATCGAAGCAAGCACATCAGCCTTGGGAGCTTTCAGACCGAATCAGAGGCGCATCAGGCTTATTTAGAAGCCGGCGGGCTGCTGTCGGATACACAGACTACTATAAATAATGTATCATTCTCCCATTACCAGTTAAATCATGAAAAAATCGTTTCCCTGCTGAATTATCGGGATAACAATATATATATTAAAAATCCGATTTATATGTACCGCACTTATTTCTGCTATTATCTGACTCCAGATGAAATCTATAAATTTGACATCGACGACCTGTTTTATTTTTCCGGGCATAAGCTGCTCAGACGGGGCGGGCGTTTATACGTTAATGATTACGGCATGCAGGTGACAATACTTTCCCGGTACGGCATACGCAATTTTGCCGCTGCAGGCAAAGACTATCTGTTTGCAAACCAGGACCCTTATGACCTGCGGTATGCAAATATCATCAATGTCAACCCGTTTCACGGCGTAAGGCGCTGCAATAAAAACGGGCTGATCACTTATGATACGTTTATTCATATCAAGGGGGATTACCGTGTCGGCAGCTATGCCGCGCTGCATGAAGCTGCGATTGCTTACAACAAGGCTGTCGATCTGGCACATCAGCATGGCATAACCAAAAATTTTCCTACGAATTTCCTGACAGAGATGTCTGCACGTGACTATGCACAGGCTTATACGCAGATCCAGCTTTCTGCAAAATACTTAAAATATCTGTCCAGATTTTCTAGTCAGGACTAACGCCTATTCCCAGCTTTTCGGCTCTGCCCATAAATGTCCGAAACTGGCGTTCTGTAATAAAATCTGCCCGAACAGGCTCTCTGAAGAAATGAAAATCTACATGCTTCATTGCTTCTTGTGCTGCCCCGGCCATTGTCATGCCGTTTACTGCCTGGTAATCTGCCTCCTCATCCTGCATAAAATCGATGTCAAAAGAATTATTATGATCGTACAGAGGATGGCAGCCCAGAATCTGATTGGAATCTGCCTCGATAAAAAATCCCCAGTTCATGCTGTGCCTGTCACGGTTTGCAATTAAATAATCTACAATCCACATTTTATAAACAGAATCCGCGTCGATACGCAGGCATTCTTTATCAAAATCCAGTTCGTTTCTGATACAGTAGGAATGGTAATCCATGGCAGATAAAATGCTGATCTGCTCCGTCGTCATACACCGGCACCTGCAGCAGTAAATGCCATTGGATTCTGCCGCCAGATACTGCAGGTGGTCTACATTACACAAATCCAAAAGACCTGACACCATTACTTCAATTCTGGATTCTGTAGGATCTTTTGCACCCGCTTTATACAGCCACAATCCATCGTCACGGCGAAACCATGCCTTTGCATATGCCCCCTGCCCTGTGATTTCTGGCGATACAAATATGTTTCCTTCAATCCTGCCCTGCAGGGAAAGCGATGATCCATGCAGTGATACCTGTGCAATAATCTCATTTAAATGATTTGTCCGTATATTTACATCTTTCCAGACGACAGGATCGGACTCTGATTTGACCCAGTAATTGTCCTGCAGGGAAACTGCGCGGCACATCAGCGCAATTTTGGCTTTGGAATAATCATCCTGCGCCTGATCAAGATGCAGAAGGCTGTACACTTTTTTTGCATGATCCCTGGTCAGCGGCAGCACACGCCCTGCCAGAAAGGCAGTCACTGCTTCACTGTTTTTACGTATTGCCACCTGCCTGCGCACATCATCATATCTGGATTTTATTTCGTCAAAATCAGGCACTCTGCGTATGGCTCCCTGCAGCCGGTACGGCAGCAGCTGTTGATTCAAGACCTCAAATGCGCCATAATCAAAATTTATGCGCATGACGGCTGTATCTTTCATCATCAGCAGCATATCCTGCATTTCCATAAATCCTCCCAGATTTTGTTAAATTCTTGTGAAATTAGCATTTAATTTCCTTGATTAATATAATTTACCAGACCCTCTGCTTCGATGATTTTCTGCATAAACGGCGGAAAAGCCTGTCCCTGGTACTGTGTATTTTTTGTCCTATTGTAGATGATGCCGCTGTCAAAATCTACCTCTACCTCATCTCCGGCTTCAATGCCTTTTGAGGCTTCAGGACATTCGATAATCGGAAGCCCGATATTGATTGCATTGCGGTAAAAAATACGTGCAAAGGTCTGTGCGATCACGCAGCTGATGCCGGAAGCCTTGATCGCAAGCGGTGCATGCTCTCTGGATGAGCCGCAGCCGAAATTTTTATCTGCTACAATAATGTCGCCTTTTTTCACACTGCCTACAAATGAAGCATCAATATCTTCCATGCAGTGCTGTGCTAATTCTGCCGGATCTGAAGAATTCAGATATCTGGCAGGAATGATTACATCCGTATCTACATTATCACCATATTTAAATACATGGCCGTTTGCTTTCATTGATTTTGTCCTCCTAATTTTCTGGTCCTGATATCCTGCCTGTAATGGCACTGGCTGCCGCTACCGCAGGGCTTGCAAGGTAAATCTCAGACTCTACATGTCCCATACGCCCTACGAAATTGCGGTTTGTGGTAGATACGCAGCGTTCTCCTTCTGCCAGAATGCCCATATAGCCGCCCAAGCACGGCCCACAGGTAGGTGCGCTTACGATTGCACCCGCTTCTACAAAAATCCGAAGCAGCCCTTCTTCCATTGCATCCAGATAGATCTGCTGTGTAGCCGGAATAATAATAACACGGATACCGTCTGCTGCTTTTCTGCCCTTTAAAATCTCAGCAGCGCAGCGCAGGTCATCTAAGCGTCCGTTCGTACAGGAGCCGATCACTACCTGATCGATTTTAATATCGCCGACTTCATCAATGGTCTTTGTGTTTTCCGGCAGATGCGGAAATGCAACTGTTGACTTTAATGTGCTTAAATCAATCGTAATCTCCCGCTCATATTCTGCATCGGCATCCGCTTCGTATATTTTATATGCACGCTTGGAATGCGTTTTCATATATTCCTCTGCCAGGGCATCTACCGGGAAAATTCCATTTTTGGCACCTGCTTCAATAGCCATATTTGCAATCGTAAACCTGTCATCCATCGTAAGGTTTGCAATGCCGTCGCCTGTAAATTCTAACGACTGGTACAAAGCGCCGTCTACGCCGATCATTCCAATCAGGTGAAGAATCAGGTCTTTTCCGCTCACATACCTGCGCGGTGCTCCTGTTACGATTACTTTAATGGCTGACGGCACTTTAAACCATGCCTTTCCGGTCGCCATGCCTGCTGCCATATCCGTACTGCCTACGCCGGTAGAAAATGCACCGAGTGCGCCATACGTACATGTATGTGAGTCTGCCCCGATAATCACATCGCCTGCCACTGTCAGTCCCTGCTCCGGCAGCAGTGCGTGCTCGATGCCCATTTTTCCTACATCATAATAATTGGTTATTTCATGTCTGCATGCAAACTCGCGGACGCATTTACAATGCTGTGCGGATTTAATGTCTTTGTTTGGTACAAAATGATCCATTACAAGCGCAATCTTATCTTTGTGGAACACACCGTCTACATTCATTTTTTCAATTTCATGAATTGCAACTGGTGAAGTAATATCGTTTCCTAATACGAGGTCTAAGTCTGCCTCGATCAGCTGCCCTGCTGTCACGCTTTCTAATCCTGCATGTGCTGCCAGTATTTTCTGGGTCATAGTCATGCCCATAGCAAATTCCTCCTTGTTTGTTATTTTGTATTTACACAATAGCATAGTTTTTGCTATAATGCTAATATATAATAAATATATATATCATAACTTAAAGTTATATCAACTTAGAAATCCGTCTACAGAGGTATTGAATTATGGAACAAACACTCTCTTCTTACTATATATTTTATGTTGTCGCAGACTGCGGCAATATTTCAAAAGCCGCCGCAAAACTGTATATCAGCCAGCCGGCCGTCAGCAAGTCGATCCAGAAGCTGGAGGGCAGCCTCGGCTGCAGGTTGTTTCTGCGCGGCTCCCGCGGCGTTGTGCTGACGGAGGAAGGCAGCGTATTATATGCCCACGTAAAATCGGCGATCGACACGCTTTCCCGCGGCGAAGAAAAAATCCGCCGCTCCATCGACCTGGGCACCGGACATTTAAAAATAGGTGCCAGCTCTACACTCTGTAAATATGTCCTGCTGCCGTATTTAAAGGATTTTATCAAAGAGCACCCGCATATGAATATCTCGATCAAGTGCCAGTCCACAAGTAAGACGCTGCAGCTGATTCAAGAAGATAAGCTGGATATCGGATTGATCGGACTGGGAAATCAGGAGCTTATGCATATGCTGCAGTTTGATTATATTTTAGATATCGAAGATCTGTTTGTCGCAACAAAACAGTATTTATATCATCTGCAGTTAAGAGGTGTCAGTGAACATGAGATCCTGCAGAACTGTTCTTTAATGCTGCTTGAGAAAAACAATATTACAAGACAGTATATCGATGAATATCTGCAGAAAAATAAGATTGTCATACGGGAATGTATCGATGCTTCTTCTATGGACCTGCTGATCGAATTTGCCAAAATACATCTTGGCGTTGCATGTGTCATCCGCCAGTTTGTAGAGCCGGAGCTGGCAGACGGCTCTCTGATTGAGATTCCCCTGCCGGCTCCGATTCATAAGCGTTCGATTGGATTTGTATATAAACCACAGCGGAAAACGACTCTGACTATGGAAAAATTTCTTTCATTTATCCAAAAATAAGCCGCCTGCGCTCACTATTTAAGGGCGTACGCTGTCGATCTGCTCTTTTGTATAAAAACCGCCCTCAACCAATGTTTCCTCCAGGTTATCGGCATCTACAACTATAGGCGTACATACATATGCCGGAACCGTCAGCACATGGTTATCATACTGCTCTACATCATTGATCTCAGGCTCCATGCCGCTTAAAAGAGCCTCTATCATAGACACGCATTTTAGTGCCAGCTCACGCGTATCTTTGTAAATCGAAAATGACTGCGTGCCTTCCAGTATATTTCCACAGGCCTCCAGCTCACAATTCTGCCCGGAAATAAGCGGCCAGTTTTCCACCGTGTAGCCTGAGGCCTTAAATGCCTCCTGACAGCCGTAAGAAAGAATATCGGAGGCTGCTGCGCAGATATCCAGATCTTCGTCTGCATAATATTTTGCCAGAGTATCGGCACACCTTTTCTGTGCTTTGATCTGGCTTTCTTTTGCAACAGCTGTCTCTTTCATGGATGTCCGCCCGGATTTGCACACTAAAGTCCCCTGATCCAGATATGGTTCCAATGCCTCCATCAGGCCTTTGTATAACAGCTTTGCGCTGCGGTCTTTGGCATCGCCCATAAAAAATTCAATCGTCCGATACTCTCCGTCAGACAGGCTGTCTAGTCCTGCCTTTTCTATAATAGCCTGTCCGATCAATATGCCTGCACCTGAGCTGTCAAAGGCTGTGTAAAAGGATACCGCGTCTGTGTCCATTAACAGAAGGTCATAGGAGATCACCGGTATGCCCGCAGCGGCAGCGGATTCGACAGCCTCGGCAAGGCCCGCCGGATCGGCCGGGGCTATCACCATACAGTCCGGCTGCATCCCTGCCAGCTCTTGAACCTGAGCAGCCTGCTGCTTTACATCATTGTCTGCGTACCTTGTTATCACTTCATATCCAATGGCCTTTAGTCCCCGCTCCATATTTGCAGCGTCATCCTTCCACCGGTCTGACTGCTGCGGCATGGAAATGGCAACGGTGTAATGATCTGGATCTTCTGAATCATTTCCGCCTTGTTCTGAATCATCCGTCTGATTTTCATCCTGATTATTATCCTGATCTTGCTGCCCGTCTGTACCGCTTTCATTCACAGTCGTTTCCTCATTTTTCTTATTTTCATCTTTACCCTTATCTGCAGAATCTGTCGATGTACAGCCTGCCAGCAGCACTGCACATAGTGCAATGCACAAAAACGATGAAAACCATTTCTGCAGTATTTTATTCATAGAACCCCCTCCTTCTGCCCCTGCATGGAATCAAACACATATAAACGAACATATGTTAATAATATTCACAATTCGTTCATATTTATAATGTTATCCTATCTGTTTTTCTGAGTTTTGTCAACTAAAACATGAAAAAGGCCTGCCGGGAGTTCTGCACCGGAAAGCCTTTTTCTGATTGTTTCTTCGTCATTATTTTTATTAGTTATTGATTAATTTGCTGCCTTCATCGTTCCAGCTGTAGAGCTTGCGCACATCCTTGCCGACTGCTTCGGATGGGTGCTCTGCTGCTTTCTTTCTCATCATCTTGAAATGAACCTGGCGTCCGGCCGGAGACATGTCTACCAAGAAATCTTTTGCAAAAGAACCGTCCTGGATATCGGAAAGGATCTTCTTCATGGTTGCTTTTGTCTCGTCTGTAATAATCTTAGGGCCTGTGATATAATCGCCATATTCAGCAGTATTTGAAATAGAATATCTCATGCCTTCAAATCCTGACTGATAGATCAGGTCTACGATCAGCTTCATCTCGTGGATACATTCGAAATATGCATTTCTAGGATCGTATCCTGCTTCGCACAATGTCTCAAATCCTGCCTGCATCAGCGCACATACGCCGCCGCACAATACTGCCTGCTCACCAAAAAGATCTGTTTCTGTCTCTACGCGGAATGTTGTTTCCAATACACCTGCCCTTGCGCCGCCGATTCCTAACGCATAAGCCAGTGCTAAATCAAGCGCTTTGCCTGTAGCATCCTGTTCTACAGCTACCAGGCAAGGTACGCCTTTTCCTTCCTGATATTCAGAACGTACCGTGTGTCCAGGTCCCTTTGGAGCGATCATCGTAACATCGACATCCTTAGGCGGTACAATCGTACCATAGTTGATATTGAATCCGTGTGCAAACATCAGCATGTTGCCTGCTTCCAGATTTGGCTCAATATCGTTTTTATACATATCTGCCTGTTTTTCGTCATTGATCAGGATCATAATAATATCAGCCATTTTTGCGGCTTCTGCCGTATTATATACTTTCAGCCCCTGTGACTCAGCTTTTTCTTTTGACTTACTTCCTTCGTATAAGCCAATAATTACGTTGCATCCAGAATCTTTCAGATTTAATGCATGTGCATGTCCCTGGCTGCCGTAACCTATAATCGCAATCGTCTTGCCGTCTAATAAAGAAAGGTTACAGTCTTCCTGATAATAAATTTTACTTGCCATTTCAAAGCCTCCTAAAAATTATTCTAAATATGTAACATCGGAAGAACCTCTGGTTAAACCAGTTATTCCGGTTCTAGCTAATTCAAGAATTTCAAAACCAGATACCAGATCCAAAAAAGCGCTCAGCTTGTCCTGATTTCCGGTTAATTCTATCACCATTGAGTCACGTGTGACATCCACGACCTTTCCGCGGAAAATCTCAATCACGCTTAAAATTTCCTGACGGCTGGATTCCTGTACACGCAGCTTCACCAAAATCAATTCCCTCGTTACAGAACTGCCTGCTTCTAGTTTTTTTATATCAAATACATCCTCCAGCTTCGCCAGCTGATTTTCAATCTGTTCTAAAATCAGCTCGTCGCCGCTTGATACAATTGTTATCCTCGTATATCTGGGATCGGCGGTGACACCTGCGGAAATGCTGTCGATATTGTAGCCGCGGCGGCTGAACAGGCCGGATATATGGCTCAGTACACTAGAAGTATTTTCTACCAGCAAAGATAAAGCTTGTCTTCTCATAGAAAAATCATCCTCTTATTCTAATCATTTTGCTTACACAAATCTTATTCTAGCACATTCAAGGGGAATGTCAATCAATTATTTATTTTGACTTTCCCCATTTTTTCAAATCAGCCCCTTTAAAGCCCTATTTTTAGGCGCTTCTTAAAATAGATACAATCACAAATGTCAGATCCTTATAAACATGTATAAATAAAGTATTTGTGGGTACTAAACAAAATAAAAATGGGGAAAGTCAAAATCATTTATACTGACGGGCAATTAAATATGCCGGTAATCCCGGCTCACGAGCGTCAATGCTTAAAGCCGTATGGCAGGTTTCATCGCTTGTGAGTATAAAACAGCGGCTGCTGCACGCCGGCAGGATCGTTTTGGCACACCGCATGCAGTGCAGACAGCATATGCCCCATACCGATTCCGCCTTTATGCAGCAGCCCGATAAATTAATACCTCTTGATTTTCTTTGACGGTGTTTTATCAAATTCCGTCTCACGCACCTTTAAGCTGTATACTTTTTTATAAGCAGGCGCTTCGTTATTGTATTGGTCTATAATCTCCTGCAGTGCGGCATGCACATCCGCGATTCCCTGTTTTGATACATATTCGTAATCAGGGAAGATTTCTGCTTCAATCACGCCTTGTGCATCGCGTACAAGTATTTCCTGTACAAGGCGTGCTGAGCCGATTTTATTTTCCAGCTCTTCTGGAGAAACATTTTCCCCGTTTTTCGTAATAATCAGATTTTTAAGACGTCCTGTCAGATGAATATAATTGTCATCATCTACATAGCCCAGATCGCCTGTACGCAGCCATCCGTCTACAAGCGTCTCTTCTGTCTCCTTCGGCATCTTATAATATCCCATCATTACGCTGCTGCCGCGTACCCAGAGTTCATTGTCTACTACCTTTGCCGCACAGTTCGGCATCAGCCTGCCTACCGTATCCTTGCGGAGATCCCAGCTCAGATTTGTGCTGATAACCGGTGCACATTCAGTCATTCCATAACCCTGCAGTATAGATATGCCATATTTTTCAAACAGGTCGATAAGCTGCGGGTCTAAATATGCGCCGCCGCTGCAGATCGTATGCAGTTTTTCTCCAAACACTTCTTTTTTTACAATTTTCGGCGGAAGGCCTGCTGCCTCTTCCAGCTTTTTTGAAAGTGTTTCAATCATAAGAGGAACCATTAAAATCATATCCGGCTCAAACAGCTTCATGTTCTTTGCCACGCGCAGCAGGGAATCATTGATGCAGATTATGCTGCCGAGTGAAATGCCTTTTAAAATATCCATGCTCAGGCAGTATGCATGATGAATCGGAAGCACTGATAAAATCGTGGTTCTTGGCGGGATTTTCATATCCAGGCAGGTTGCATTTTCGGCTAAATTTCTCTGCGTGAGCATAACGCCCTTGCTCTTTCCGGTTGTGCCGGAAGTAAACATAATCGTGCAGAGCGCCTCTGGATTTGCCCAGTGGTCAAACTCTCCGGCATGTTCTTTCATCAGCTGGCCGAATGATAATACATCTTCGCTGCTGCTCTCCTGCTGCATGGAAATCAGATATTTCAGCTTCGGGCAGTGTTTTTTCACGATCTCCATGACGTCTCTGCGCACTTCATCGACCACAAATATCGTCACATCTGCGCGGTCGATCAGCTCACACATTTCTTCAGCCGGCAGAGATACATCCAGCGGTACTGCGACACTGCCGCTGTTTACGATACCGAAGTATGTAACCAGCCATGAATAAGAGGTCATTCCGGTCAGTGCAATATGGCTGCCCTGCTCGCCGAGTGCTTTGATCACACAGGAAAAGCTTTCCGTATCCTGTTTTAACTGCGTATAAGACTTCGCCTCAATGACATCTTTTTTTACTTTATAGCGAATGGCATCTTCTGAACCAAACTTTTGTTCTGAACGAACTAAAATATCCCGAATCGTATTGCAAACCATAGATTATCCTCCTTATTTGTGCACAGGCTATACAGCGCAGCGAATTGTTCAAATGTTGTTATGCAGACAGTTTTTCCAAATATTCTACCGCTTCTTGTACGGTACGTATTTTTGCAGCCTCCTGCTGGTCGATTTCGATATCAAATTCATCCTCCAGCTCCCCGAGCATGCTCATAAAATCGAACGATGTAAATCTGAGATCCTCCATAAAACGTAATTCCGGCTTTACCTCGGACGGATCTACTTCTACATAATTACTGATAATTTCAGCTAATTTTTCAATCATATTATCTTCCTCACTAAATTAATTTTATAATATCGCCGACCGGCAGATTTGGATTTTCTGTTCCTTTAAACATGATTTTACATAAATAATAATACAGATATTCCAGCTCTTTTCTGCTCACTGCATGTACCTGATGCTCAAAATTGAAATCAAGCCCGTTGTCCTCCGGGCGGTGCATAACAGTTAAATACATAGCCTGCGTTGTCGCACCGTTTGAATACCATTTTGTCTTATAGCGTATGCCGTTTAATTTTTCCAGACCATTTTCCTGCAGCGTCATCGGCTGGTAGGTAAGAGCCATCGGCTCATAGGTCTGTCCCGGAGCAGCCGGATAAAGCTGGCTGCGGTATGCAAAATACTGCACCGGGTCAAAATTCGCATGGCGGAACATTTCATTCTGCTTATCACGTATTTTATAAATCGCATCGATAAACTTTGTTTCCAGAGGAATAATCGTACGGAACGGGAAGGAATGAATTCTGGTGCCTCCGGATTTTTTCTCTTTCAGCGTGGCCCTTCTGGCAATTGCCGTATTAATCGACACATCATCAAAGCCGTTCATCTTCTGGAAGTAAGTACGCAGTCCCATCAAAAGCAGGCATGTAAGCGATACATGGTATTTTTCACAAAAATCCATCAGGCGCTTGGTCGGCTCTTCCTCCAGATGAAACGTATCAATGTCTGCGTCTACCGAATTTGATACGTTTACTGCGGCCCTCAGATTTGGATTGCCGGATTTTTCACGCTCCATATCCAGCCTGCCGCGGCCTCCTATGCCGTTGTAAATCGGCTCGGACTCTTCGATCATCTTATAGAAATACTCCTTATCACGAAGCTGTGCCCTGCTGCCTGCTTCGTAAGCCAGATCTTTTTCTATCTGCTCAATATACGAAGACATGTCCTTAGGATAAGGTACATCCTCATACATCTTATTTGAATAAAGCTCTATAATGTCACGCAGAAAACCGATCAGTGACTGTGCATCCATCAGCCTGTGGTCAGCCAGCAGGTATATGCCGTTATACCCATCCGGCATGCGTATCATAACTACTCGGTTCATCGGAATTTCCTGTTCTGAAAACGGAACGGCTGTCCAGCCTTTCATCACTGCTTCTGCTTCTTCCATCGTCTTTTCGCTGAAATCTACAAACTCGATATCACGTTCTTCTTTTTCTACGACATACTGATACCAGGTTTCATCTTTATCACATACAAAACGTACACGCATGCACTCGCTGCGGTCATACGCTTTATAAATGCTTTCCTTTAACACGTTCCAGTCAATATCGATCTGAATGGTAAGGCTTGTCCCGATATTGAGAACCTCTTTTTTTGGTGAAAACTTCAAATAAAAAAAATGAAATTTCTGTGCAGCTGTCAGCGGATATACCTTGTACCCTTTCCTCGTTTTCATCATTCCATAACTCCTTCCAAAAATTCAGTCATCGCATTTTCATAAGCCTCCATGTCTTTATAGTAGCTTTCTGCATGCGCTGCACCTTTTACAATCAGTTTTGTCGTCTTTGAGGCACAATTGCGCTCGATCTCTTCGCACATCCTGCATGGCACAAATGTATCTGCATCTCCATGGATCAGCAGGATCGGCACCTTTGCGTTACGTACTTCTCTGGCCGCATTACATTCGTCCAGTCCATATCCGGCTTTCTTTCGATTGACAAAATCGGTAATCTGCATCATAGGCACTGCCGGCAGATGATACATCGTATGCAGTACATGTGTAAATACCTGCTTTGGAGAAGTAAATGCACAGTCTGAAATAATACCTTTTACCTGATCCGGCAGCTTCAGCCCGCTTGTCATAAGCACCGTCGAGCCGCCCATGGAAATACCATGCAGCACGATCTGAACCTGGCTGCCGCACCGCTTGATTACCCAGTCAATCCACGAGCAGGCATCTACACGGTCCAGACACCCAAATCCGATGTATTCGCCCTCGCTCTGCCCGTGTGCACGCTGGTCTACCAGCAGCAGGCTGTATCCCCGTTCCAGATAATACGTGGACAGTCCGCAGAAATCACTCGACGCCTGGCCTGTATACCCATGAAAACAAACAGCTACCTTTTTTTCGCCTTTCTGCGGAAAATAAAGGGCATGCAGCTTTAATCCATCGCCGGAACGCTTAAATACATCTTCATGCGGCTGCATCATCAGATATTCTTTTCGTTTCCCGATCAGCGGAAAATACTGGCTCCAGTCCGTACCTGCCATTTTCATTGTCCGCTCGACCTTCGCATTGCTCCGCTTCATCGTCCTGCGGTATAAATAAGCAGACCCGCCGGCCTGTACGGCTGCAAGCAGACCCGCTGCCGCAGCAGTTACCTTTAAAATCTTTTTCATAGTTCTCCATTTCTGGGCAATGTCATTCCCCTATTTCTTACCTTTGCTCTGAATCAGTCCTTATTTCTTACCTTTGCTCTGAATCAGCTCTTTAAACCTTAATGCTTTGCCGATGTCGCCTTCTACCTTCAGCTTCTGTAACGTAACAGCTGCAACAGGATCCAGCTTGCCGGCAGCGATTTTCATAAATGTCTCTGCCTTGCCTGTAAACATTGCGTCCCTGTCAAAATATTCATACGGCTCTACATATAAAACGCCGTCCTTTACTTCTACATAGAAAATTCCTTCCGCATCTCCTGTAATATTAAACTGATATGCCAGGTGATCGGTAACATCGCTTACATCTGCCTCCATAAACTTTCCTTTAATCTCTGAAAAAAAATCTGCGTATGTCATCTTACTCCTCCATTTTGAATTTGATTTCATTTTGTTTCGACCATCAGTCGAATTATCTTTTCTCTTACATTACCATTTCTTCGACCATTGGTCAATTGGAATATTAAAAAAAAACTACCAAAAAAATAAAAAATTTCTGTGAACATTTTTATAGTTAAATATGTTATAATAATTCAAATTATTCTCAGGAAGGCGACAATGACATGCCAGACATTTCAAAATATGACCAGATCCTTGATGCACTCCAATCATTAATGGAAAATCAAAAATTACAGGCAATTACAGTCAGTGAGATCGCACAGACCGCAGGAATCGGCAAAGGCAGCATTTATTACTATTTTTCTTCAAAAGAAGCAATTCTGCAGGCCTTGATCGAGCGCAATTATAAAAAGCCTCTGGAAACTGCAAAAGACCTGGCCCAGAGGACGGATATCCCCCCGTTTACCCGCATGGCAATGATCCTGCAGGCGTGCAGAAATTCTTCGACCGAATATATGCGCCATGATACGTCCTCTTCTTCCATCGGCGCACCGGAACAGGCCTATCTGCACCAGAAGTATGTCAGTTATCTGATCAGTGAGCTGAAGCCCGAGCTGACATCTATTATCGAACAGGGAATTGCAATCGGTGAAATACATTTTGAGTATCCTGCAGCGCTTGCCGAAATCGTACTGATTGTGCTTACGGTAAAAATAGGCAACCTGCTGCTGCCCTCCTCTCCAGAAAATATCGAAGAAACGCTTAGGGCATTAATTACATTATTGGAAAAAGGCACTGAAAATCCTGCCGGATCGCTGAATTTTTTATTGTCTTAAATCAGAATATATTTATAAAAAACGGCCTGCCGGACAAAAGCATATTGTCTGGCAGGCCGAACTGTTTTCCGTTTTTTTGATCAGTCTTCTTCAAACAGCGGCGTTGAAAAATACCGCTCTGCCGTATCCGGCAGTATTGTAACAACCGTCTTTCCTTCTCCTAGTTTTTTCGCCATCTGGATTGCTGCCGCTACATTTGTGCCGCTGGATATGCCGCACATAATGCCTTCCAGCCTGGCTAAGTCCTTGGCCGTCTGGATCGCCTCTCGATCGGATACGATATAAATATCCTCGTAAATCTGCTGGTTTAAAATCTGCGGTATAATTCCATCGCCGATCCCCATCTGAACATGTGTGCCGATTGATCCGCCGGATAATATCGCAGCATTTTCCGGCTCTGCGGCCCAGATCAATATATCCGGGTACTGTGCCTTTAATACCTCGCCGATTCCGGTAATTGTACCTCCCGTACCAATACCGGAGCAGAATCCGTCAATCTGCCCTCCGACCTGTTCTAAAATCTCAACAGCGGTATGGTACTTATGGGCAATCGGATTTGCCGGATTTTCAAACTGCTGCGGCACAAAGACATTCGGATCTTCCCTCGCCATGCGGAGCGCTGTCTGCATGCATTCTTCAATGCAGGCGCCTATATTGCCTGCATCATGAATCAGTATCAGCTGCGCACCATAATGCTGCACCAGCTTACGGCGCTCCTCACTGACAGAATCCGGCATAATAATCCTCGTCTTGTAGCCGCGTACTGCGCCGATTAAGGCAAGCCCTATGCCCTGATTTCCACTGGTCGGCTCCACTATGACCGTATCCTTATGTATGCGCCCTTCTTTTTCTGCACGGACAATCATCTGATAAGCCGTTCGTGTCTTGATCGAGCCTCCAACGTTTAGGCCTTCACATTTTACCAAAACCTCCGCGCTGCCCGAAGGCACCATCCTGCCCAGCCGAATGACCGGCGTATGGCCCATCGCAGCTAATATATTTTCATAAATCATCCTATGCTTTCCTCTTTCTGTCTGCAATTAGTCGTTGCCCTATATCTTACCATAATTCCGTATCTACGTAAAGAAATTTTGCCTGCTTTCTTTTAAATCCTGCTGTCTGTCACATATAGTCGAAAATGCTCATCTGTTCATTTTTCCACAATTTCTGATCTGCCGTGCTGATCACATCTCCTTCTTTCGGCCTGCCGATTAGAAGCGGCGAAGCTGCGTCATGGTTTTTCATATTGCTGACGACTGTGTGCCTGTCATAATTGGCATAGCAGTACAGACAGCCGTGCCCGCATGTATTATATGCCCCGATATCGGCGCCGAGCAGGCAGCTGCATTCCTTTCTGGCAGATTTCTTTTTCGGCACATCCAGCCTGTATCCGGCTGCCCGTTCCAATACTTTTTGGGACAGGCACCCGTCTGCGTCTACATGGCTCCTGACCAGGCTGCTGTTCTCGCAGCATAAATGGATCTGCATACCGTTTTCAGCAGCATACTGCCCCATCGCCCCGATTAATTCATCCTGCTCCTTTCTGCCCACGCTTTTCGCTTCTTTAAAATTCCGCTTTGTCTTTTCATATAAATCCAAAAAACTGACTACGCACTGGTCTGTATATCCTTTTAACATGCCGGCCATTTTCCGAAAACTGCTGATATGATAATCTACCGTATACTTATCCGTAATCAGCACCGGATCATAGCGCCAGCTCATTTTCTTATATCCGACAATATCCGATAATTTCTGAAAAGACCGAATAACCTCCCGTTTGTCCGGCACAAACGGCTCGATTTCTTTTCCATATGGAGTGATCGTTACGAACCAAAACAGATCAAATCCTGACAGGCAGGAAATCTGCCCGAGCATCGGATATGGATTTTTGGTACAAAATACAATCATGTCTATGACCTGCGGGCTTAATATATATTTTGTAATATGCGCCGGATTGTATGGACTGCGCACATATACATATCCCTCTTTGATCCGGTTATAAAACCATCTGCTGTAATATGCCGGAATATCTGTCCTGCTGCCGGTATTTAAAATCATACTCTGCTCCTTTAATAAAATACCGTTACATTTTTCCTTTTCTATGGTATAATCGAAAAGCATACGCAAAAAATATGGAAGGAGAACGGGTAACACTTATTATACGATACCCAGTCAATTATGGAAAGAGAAAAGTTAGGATCGCGGATGGGCTTTATTTTATTATCCGCAGGCTGTGCCATCGGAATCGGAAATGTATGGAGATTTCCTTATATTACAGGTGTCTACGGCGGAGGCATATTTGTGCTGTTCTATCTGTTTTTTCTGGTCACTATGGGAGTGCCTGTTATGACAATGGAATTTGCAGTAGGCCGTGCCAGCAGAAAAAGCATTATTAAAAGCTTTAACGAACTGGAACGGCCTGGACAGAAATGGCATCTGCATGGATATCTGGGCATGGCAGGCAATTATCTGCTGATGATGTTTTACACTACAGTAACAGGCTGGATGTTATACTACTTTTACCAGATGCTGACAGGCAGTTTTCAAGGAAAGGATACCAGCCAGGTAGGACTTATGTTTCAGGATATGCTGTCTAGTCCCCAGCTTCTGGCAGGTACAATGATTTTTGTAGTAATCGCAGGTGTTTTGATCTGTTCGATGGGACTGCAGAAAGGCGTAGAACGCATCACCAAATTTATGATGAGCCTGCTGCTTTTAATTATTATTATACTGGCTGTCCACAGCTGTACATTAAAAGGCGGCTTAGATGGACTGAAATTCTATCTGCTGCCTGACCTGGCGCGTACAAAGGAAGTCGGCATATGGGAAACGATCACTGCCGCAATGAATCAGGCATTTTTTACGCTGAGCTTAGGAATCGGAGCGATGGGCATATTTGGCAGTTATATTGATAAAAAACGAAGCCTTCTGGGTGAATCGGTGAATATCGCAGTCTTAGATACATTTGTGGCATTTGTCTCAGGCCTTATTATTTTTCCATCCTGCTCTGCTTTCGGCATCAGCCCGGATCAGGGCCCGCAGCTGATCTTTATCACGCTGCCGAACATATTTAACAATATGACAGGCGGACGTATCTGGGGAACGCTGTTTTTCATTTTCATGACGTTTGCAGCCTTTTCTACGATACTGGCTGTATTTGAAAATATCATTTCCTGCGGCATGGAGCTTTTCGGCTGGAGCAGAAAAAAATCCTGCCTGATCAACCTTATCGCATTGATCCTTTTATCGCTGCCATGTTCGTTTGGATACAATTTATGGTCAGCGTTCCAGCCTCTTGGAGAAGGCAGCACGGTCTTAGATCTGGAAGACTTTTTAGTAAGCAATATCATACTGCCGGTCGGCTCTTTATGGTACTTACTGTTCTGCGTCACCCGGTCCGGATGGGGCTTTGACAAATACCAGGCAGAAGCCAACACCGGCGAAGGATTAAAGCTGCCGCGGCAGATCCGGTTCTATGTGACTTATATCCTGCCTGCACTTCTTATTTTGTTAAACCTTAAAGGTCTGATTGACCGCTTTTAGCGTACATACAGGCGGCATGTCAAGACAGGGCTGTCGCACTAAGCAAAACATATACAAGATATAGTATAGGAGAATGATTTATACCAGCTATATCTTGTATCATTTTTCTTAGTGCGACAGCCCCGTTTTTAGGATTTCTATATTTTTTTCATTTTCCTGCAACATTCTGCCTGCTGCTGCACACTATATCTATAACTTGTATAAGCAGTTCTATCAAAAAAGGAGGCATTTATGAAAAAAACATTCAAAACACTATACATTATTATTGCTGCCGGAATTACTTCCACTGCTGTTTTTGCGGGCATGCATAGAATGACCAGTGCAGAGTCCATACCGCCGCAGAAACAAATAAACACTGTGTCAGATAATTTAAATTATATGTGCAAATTACCTATGCACACAGATGTATCAAAAGCAGACACTGCCGCTGCAAAAACAGACAATAACAAAACAGACAATAACAAATCAGCTCCATCCGCGCAGGTGCTCAAACGTATGTTTATCTACAAGGGCAGACTGTATGTAGATACAAATGAAACTTCTACTACCATACCGCGCTGCGGCGAGATGGACGGAAAGATTAAAAAGACTGTCCCTGCAGACCAAAAGCCAGACAAAGAGCTGCAGTCGAATTTCGGCAGATACAGCTTTCAATACGGCACACGCAAAAACCGCATGGATGTATTGATTGACGGCACGTGGCATGTCTTCGCTTATAATGAAAACAATTTAAACGGCGTATCCATGAATGTAACAAAAAACAGCGCACATTCTGCCAAGCTGAAAATCACAAATTCGACAAATAAAAAGATTATGTTCAGTGATGACTATCTATTGGAAAAACGTAATAAAAAAACAGGTGAATGGCACCGCGTTCCCTATTTAATCGATAACGTCGGATTTGATGATATCGGCTATACGGTCTCAAAGGACAATCCACAGACATGGACGGCAGACTGGAAGTTCTGCCATGGCACACTAAAGCCGGGGACATACCGCATTGCAAAAAGCTTTTTAGCATTCAAAAGTACCGGCAGTTACACAGAATATACATTAACTGCAAAATTTAAAGTGTCAGGTTAAGCAAAGCATGCTTGAACTTATCACCTGTTTTCATCAGCAGCATATACTGTAAAAAACTGTCCAGGAGCACCTTATGAATTCATGCTCCAGCTTATATTACTTATCTGCAATCGCATGCCGGCTGTCAGAATGCATGAGCGAAAATGAACTGAAAATACTGGCCTGTGATCTTCGCACACTTGGCGAAATGATAGAATCCGTCTTGGCACATAAATGTCCAGGGACTGAGGACGATTAAGATGTCCGCTGAAATAAAAGATTAAGCCTGACATCTGAAATATTAATTGAAGGGAGCCGGCCGGCTCCCTTCATCAAGCTGCCGCTCAGCGGTTTTTCTTATATCCGCATTCCGGGCAGATCTCCCTGTTATGATATACGTAACCGCAGCGGTAACAGCAGATCGTATCATGCTTATCCTTTGCCAGATATTCCAGTTTTCTGGATTCCGGTTTTTCCTGCAGATATTGTATAAATCCTTCCAGAATCTCTGCCCACTCCTGCATTTCGCCTGTACCTACTGCATACGGCAGCTTATGCCTGGCACCGTTTGCCTCCTCTAATGTCAGCTTGCGGTTAAGCAGCCCTGTAGAAGCGCTGATTGACTCAATCGAATCGACCGGAATCTCATATGCATTCAGCCGGGTACTGTAAAACAGGTTTTCCGGTGTCAGCATCATGCCTTCCCTTCCACTGTGGTCTCTGGACGTATCTACCGTAAAAATAGGATATTCAAATTTGCTCCTGCCCGGTGCGTATGCCTTTAGCGCATTTTCAATTACCCGTATCTCTTCTGGTTCCGCAGTCTTTAGCATCACCTTTCTGGCCGGGTAAAAATGATGCCTGGCATTTTCTTTGATCGTGCCATCCATCTCCTCCTGCAGCTTGCGAACCAATAATTCACATTCATCGGTACGGATTTTCTGCAGCCGCCTGGAAAGCATTTCCAAAGCATCTATTTTTAGCTCTGGCAGAAAATTTCCCTGCTCAATCCGCTCATAAACAGCTGCCGCAGTCGAAAGATCCATGGAATGCAGGTTTCCAAGCAGCTTATCCAGACTGATCTTATCCATCTCCCGCACTTTATCCTGAATGGCTCCCATATACGGCTCTACACTTTCATCCGTAAATTCCCTGTCTTCCAGCCGCCTCATTAAAGTCACCAGATCCTGACGGCTGCGCTTTCTGGACCGTTTGATTAAATAGCTGATCTCCTTTTTTTCCGCTCCGGTGCGCAGCCTTTTCAAATCTTCATCAAATGGCGAAAGATCAAGCCCATCATACCTTTTCAGCTTATGCTCCAGCTCCTGATATTGTGTACGGTCTATATCATCCGGCGTCTGGTTAATCAGCGCACGGACTTCCTGCATGCCGCACTGCTGTCCCAGCTCATCCAGCTTATTTGTAATCGCCTGTTTTGCCTCCTGCGGCATCTCGTCTTCTTCCAGATCTCTGATCACCTTACGGATATTGGCATAATTTCTGTTTCTGCTGTTTTCAAACTTGCGTTCAATGGCTTCAACCTTTACCTGGAACTCATATTCTTCAATCGGTTTCAGCAGCTCTTTTTTATCATATTCTGTCAGCTGCTTATCATTATTGATATCCCTTTTCAGCTCCGTTTTCTGCCGCTCGGATAACCGGTCTATTACAAAAATTCTCTGCTTATACTTTTCGCTCCGTTCGGACAGGTTTCCAATATCCTGCTGATACAGATGAGCCTCTTTCAATCCGACAGCCTCAGCCAGAAAACCTGACGGCCTGCCGCTGTCCCGCTGCCGTCCGGTGCTGCCTGCTTCATCACGGCGCAGTGCCTCTCCGTTTTCCTTTTCCTTTCCTCCCAGAGCCGGATCTGCTGACTGCTCATTCGAACTGACTGTATTTTGCCCCGCACCACTGTAACGTCCGTCGTCGTTTAATGCCATATCATACTGGCCGTCGTCATTTAGCGCCATATCATACTGGCCGTCGTCGTTTAATGCCATATCATGACTGCCATCGTTTCGTGCCATGTTTTTTTCATAACGGGAATTTGTTAAGCTGCCGGCACCTTCCGGCCCGTCCGGCAGACCCAGTGTTTTTTCTAAGGAATGTTCTGTCGGTCCGCCAGAATCTGCAGCACCCTTGGTTCCATCTATTATTCCATTTATTGTTTCATCTATTGCCGCTTCTCTGCTGCCGGTACTAAGTCCCATGCCGTTTCTGGCTGCTTTCTCTTCCCTCTTCCGCACCTGTGCCAGAATCTTTTTCTCATGCTTTGCTACTACAGAATCAGGATAAAATCCCTCTTCTACACGGTCTACAAAACGCTGGAAAACCGCATCTGACAGATTTCCTGCTTTGCGGCTGAACTCTTCCATCTGACGCAGGGCATCTTTTGGATCATTTAAGAAATCTGGATTATCCGTATGTGGCTTCGATTCATTTTTTTCTTTATTTTTTTCTGCATTTTTTTCTTCATTGCGCAGCCTTCGATTGCGCAGCGCCTCATACTCATTGTATTTAAAGTTTGCAGCCCGTTCTGCCGATTCTCCAAGCAGCTCTAAGTAGTCTTCATATGCTTTCGTATCATCGCCAAAAGCCATTTCATATATAAGCCCTTCGGAAAGGAGCCGCTCAGGTCTCGGCGTATAAAAACAATTACAGTTTTGGCATGTATACACGCGCGCCAGATATACGCCAAGCTCTTCTGTATCAATGCGCATCTCTTTCCCATCAGGATAGACCGCCATATATAGATTTTGCGAACATTTTGGACACTGGTAGCCTACGTGGTAAAAATTATTGCCAATCCGGTCTTCCATCCGTTCGGCTAATGCAGTCTGCTCTTTTTTAAATGACCGCTGCCTGTTCTTCCAGATCAGCTTGTGCCACAATCCCGCAGATTCTGCTGCCGGATCGTCCTCCAGCCGCTTCTCCGATTCCAATACTGTCTCAAAGACTTCCTCATATGTAATGCGGACACCCTGTTTGTAAAACCGGAAATTTTCTTTGCGGAATGCCGGTTCGATATAATACATGCTCAAAATCTTATTAAACAGCTGGTTTAACTGAGAAAAACTCTGGTCAACACGCAGCCCCTTTAACATTCCCCACTTTCCAAATGCATAAAGAGCCATATTGACTAATTCTTCCAGCTTTGGATGCTGGGTCATATCCAATACCACACTCTCCTGTACCGGCAGGTCTATTAAATCTGTCACTACTTCCCTCGCATCAAACTGAAAACACAAAGAACGTACAGTCCCTTCCATAATCAGCTGATCATCTAAAACAATAAACCGCCCTTCCCAGGCAACCTGCGATCCCATTGTCTGAATTATTTTATCAAATGTATTTACCTGCTCTTCATTCGCACGTAATACCAGCATCCATGACACCTCATTTCTTTTTCTTACTTATATCGTCTTTTCTGATCACCACGGCACATCAGACCTGCTTGGATCAGTCATAACATCATTTTTAATTCATCGATGCTTTTATGCATTCTCTTTGCAGCTTCTTCCGCTGTCAGTATGCCGTCATGCACCAGTTCAATCAGTGTCTGCTGTCTTCCCTGTTCTGCTCCCTGTGAAATTCCTTGGGAAATTCCCTGCGAGATTCCCTGGGAAATTCCTTGTTCTAAAGCTTCTAATTTTATTCTTTTTGCCTCATAATCCAAAATCCTTCCTGTCATGACAGCACTCACTCCTTCCTTTACCGGACCATGCCCGGCTGCGATGTATTCCAATACCCTGTTTGACATATCGGCAATCGTGCACCTCGTATATTCATCTATTTCATGATTCCTGCACATTTGTTCCAGCCGGTTCCTGATATATTCATACTCCCCTTTCAGCGCGTCCAACAGGGCAGGGTCTGTGTCATAGATCCCAAAGCGCTTCTCATGCGTGAATATGTAGAACGGAATAAAAAACAGCAGCTTCTTTTCAAAGATCTCCCCTAATGCATAGTCCTGCAGTTTTATGACAGGAATCCCATATTCCACAGCCCCGCCGGGCGTGGTTATGCGGATCTTCATCTCATCAGGCGTCCGCTTCCCATGGCGCAGGAACAATACTGCTGAATGCGGAAAGCTCACATCCAGAATATTTTCCTCTAGCTCCCCGTAATCCAGGGCTATCTGGGCCGCATATTCGAAGATCCTCACCAGCAGGCTGCTGTCGGCGGTGCTCTGACATTCAAAGTGGTATTTTTTGATGCTGCCGGGTTCTATGATAAAGCAGGTATCCGTCACCCGCTTTTCCTCTTCCCCGTCCTGTCTGTTTATATAATGCTCATTCGGATAAAATACGACTTCTTCGCTGCCGATGTAGTTTTCATGAAAAATCTCATTTACTACCGGCACAATCAGGTTCGAACAGTCGTTCAGCAGTGTCCGAAACACGTCGTCATACGGTGTATTTGCCATTCAGTTCCCCATTTCTTTTGCTATGCTTCATCTGTAATGCATTCTCTCTGCTGCTTCGCATTCTACTTTATCTTACCATTCTATAGAGAAAAATACAACATCCATTCATATACATTGATATATATTCAGCTGCAAATCTATGTTTCTGCGTACCCCCCCCCTTCCAATTTCGTATCACTTGTTTACCAGCTTGAATCCCTATAATCGCCTATTCGGACGGAAGTATAGGGTTTCCTGCCTGACCCGCCGGATAAAGCCTTTTGTAATAATACGAAAAACACAACCGCCAAACCTATTTTCATCCATTTTTTCTTATGCATAATAAAAATACCTCTCTTATATTCAATCTTTTATTTAAAATTTCTTTCAAATTTTTATCCATTCTTTTATTCTGACTCCTTTAGCGCGCGTGGTATGCTTACGAATCAGTCCTTTTATTAACAATCCGGTAATACGTTCTGGTGGTCAGCTTATATACAAATGCATATGCTGCTGCAAATGACAGATAGCTGGCCAGAGTCACCTTGATCAGCAGCGGTTTATCATCCAGCACTGCGTACCGCATAATCAGATCAATCATAGGCAGCATAAAGACTAAGTGGATTCCTGCCACAGCCAGCGGAAAGCCGAACACGGTCAGCATCTGTACATTTATGCTCCGCCTGATTTCCTCTTTCTTCATGCCTATTTTCTGCATTATGGAAAACTGATTCCTATCCTCGCAGCCTTCTGAAATCTGTTTATAATACATAATCAGCGTTGCCACAAAAACAAACACTCCGCAAATAACAAACGCCAAAAACATCAGCCCTCCTGTCAGGCTTTTCATCCTGTCAATTTTATCTGCCTTAAAACCGCATACAGCTTTTTCCTTTCCATAAGACTGTGCCAGCTGTTCCAGCCTGCTGTCAAGCAGATCATAAGCTTTTCTCTGCATGATAGGATCGTCCTGCAGATCTGCGTCGTATTCCCAGAAAAAGCCGATTTCATGATTAGAAGCTTCATGATTAGAAGCTTCATGATTAGAAACCTCAAAGCCGCCCCAAAAGCTTTTTAAGTCTGCTGTTACAGCCAATATGCTGCCCGCTGTCAGATCTTCCGGATGATTCTCCAGCTTAAAAGATGACAATTTCGGGATTTTTTCAGCAGCCTTTTTTACGGTATACAGACTTCCATCCCAGCTTTTGAGCTGATTGATTTGTTCTGCGGCATCTTTTTGATCTGAATCTGTACAGGCAATCAGAATCTCATCGTTATTCAGCTCTTCATGCGTACCACAGAGCTGATTATAATCCGACAGCTGCATAATGCGCACACTGCAAAGACGGCCCTGCTGCTGATCTTGTGCGAAAGACTCTGACGTATTTTTTGCTGCTGAAATTTCTTTATCCACATCTGCTGCCAGATCTGCCTGAGCAGCCTTTTGTTCCAGTCTCGTGTCTGATTTTGCACTTGATTTTTGATCTGATTTTGATTCTGGTTTTACTTCTTGATTCAAAACAGAAAAAAGATCCAGTACATCCGCTTTGACAGGCGCATAGAGTCCGGCATAACAGCATTCATAAAATGACTTCTTTTGTACGCCAAGCTCCATAAATGTCTGCTCAATCTGTGCTCTGCATGCTGCCGCATAAGACTCGATCCCGTCTAAATCCTTTATCTGGACACTCAGATCATAAGGGCTCATGCGTTCCACAATGCTGCCTGTGCCTGCATAATAGCCTATGCTCCCTGTCAATGCAACTAATATTGCCGTGGACAAAATGCAGATGGAGGCAAGTCCTGCACCGTTTCGCTTCATGCGGTACGTAAGCGAGGAAATCATGACAAAATGCGAAGTCTGGTAATAATAGCGCTTGTTTCTCTGCAGTGTCCTGCACAAAAATACAGAACCTGCAATAAACAAAAGATAAGTCCCTGCAATAATCAGCGCCGCGATTATAAAACAATACTCCAAAGCCTCTCGAGGCTGACGAATGGAGCAGGCCAGCACATACGCAGAAACAATCATCACGGCTGCGACTATGACAAACGCCCAGCGGTCCTTAGGCGGCTGCTCCCCTATCGAATCACTATGCAGAAGTTCGATCGGACGATGTCCGCGTACCTGTCTTACTGTATTTACAAAAATGCAGGCATAGACTGCGGCATATAAGAGTGCATCGTAACAGACAGCCTTCCCATCTATATAAATGCGGTAGCTGATCTCTTCCCCCATAATATTCAAAAGCCCTAATTCTGCCGCTTTCGAAAAGACAGCACCTATAAAAATGCCCGCCGGTACAGCTATTACATACGTGATGATTGTCTCCCAAAAGATCAGCACTGTTATATTGTTCCGGTTCATGCCGAGTATATAATACAGCCCCAGCTCCTTTTTCCGTTTTTTCACGAGCGCAGTGCTTGTATACAGTAAAAAAGGTACAGAAAACAGGCCGATCAGCCATGAGCCGGATACCAGCAGCGTAGTCATTGCTGCCCCGCCTCCCCTGACCTTGTGAACCAGCTGGGAATCCGCCAGAAAAGCCAGTATATAAAATACCGCAGCCATTGCCATGCCTGATATAAGATATGGATCATACAGCTGGCGGTTGTTTTGGATTCCATTCCATGCCAGCTTTGTA
This sequence comes from uncultured Eubacterium sp., assembly GCA_910586445.1. Taxonomy (GTDB): domain Bacteria; phylum Bacillota; class Clostridia; order Lachnospirales; family Lachnospiraceae; genus Eubacterium_J. The sequence continues at coordinate 11,050 of CAJUHV010000002.1, read as the reverse complement.
TACAGACGTAAATTTATCTTTCTGCCAGTCATCTGCGATCACCTCCTGTCATAAGTACTGTCAATGTATAAGATATTTTCTTATACAGATCCTCATCGCTGTCATCACCACGGTAAATCTGGTGGAACACTTCTCCATCCTTAATAAACAATACTCTGCCGGCCCTGCTGGCTGCAGCTGTCGAATGCGTAACCATCAGTATCGTCTGCCCGGTCTTATTTACCGCGGCAAACAGCCTCAGCAGCTCGTCAGCTGCTCTCGAATCCAACGCGCCTGTCGGCTCATCCGCCAGAATCAGATTTGGATTTGTAATCAGCGCCCTGGCAACAGCTGCCCTCTGCTTCTGTCCGCCGGATACTTCGTATGGATATTTTTTCAGCAGCTGGGTAATGCCCAGCATTCTGGCAATGGGCTGCAGCCTTTCATTCATCTTCTGGTACGGCATTTGTGCAAGCACCAGAGGCAGGTAAATATTATCTTCAAGCGTAAATGTGTCCAGCAGGTTGAAATCCTGAAATACAAAGCCAAGATGATCCCTGCGGAAGCCTGATAAATCATTTTCTGAGATCTTTGTAAGATCTTTTCCATTCAGCAGCACTGAACCGCTCGTCGGCTTATCCAATGCTGCCAGAATATTCAGCAGCGTAGTTTTTCCCGATCCTGATTCGCCCATTATAGCTACATACTCACCTTTTTCCACTGAAAAGCCGACATTTCTAAGAGCTGTCACCTGATTTGCTCCAAACCGTGTCGTATAGATTTTTTTCAACGCATTTACTTCTAAAATGCTGCCCATAAGCAATCCCTCCTTTAATTTCTGGTAGCATTATCATAACAAAAAAAGAGAAATGCATTCCATTGATTGAGCTTACATTTCCCTTGTACTTCTTACATTTATGTCACATTTGACCTGTTTAAATCAATGCGCACGATCGTGCCGGACTCTGCTTCAGATAGGATCGATATTTCATGCCCCAGGCGGTTTAAGATCTGCCTGCATAAATACAGCCCGAGCCCGCTTGCCCGCTGATCTGCCCGCCCGTTTGCCCCGGTATATCCCTTCTCAAATATGCGCGGAAGATCCTGCGGCGCAATGCCGATCCCAGTATCCGCTATGCACAGCGTCTTTGGACTTTCCACGGTAATTGTGATATTTCCTTCATTTGTATACTTGAGTGCATTGGACAGAATCTGCTCTATTACAAACGACAGCCATTTCCCGTCAGAAACAGCCGTTTCACCCGAAGGCTCATAGATAAGGCCGAGTTTTTTTATAATAAAATCTCCGCGCAGCCTGCGTATATTCTCTTTCAGTATCTCATCCAGGCTGACCACGTGAAATACATAATCAGATACATCAGAACCCGTCTTAAAATAAGTCAGCACCATTTCCACATAATGCTCGATATGGAGCAGGTCTGACATCAGCCTTCTCGACAGGTCTGAATCTACCGCGGCAAGGTGCAGCCGCATGGAGGCAATCGGTGTCTTAATCTGATGTACCCATACGGTAAAGTAATCCATCATCTCCCGGTAATTTCCAGCCCTTTGATCTTCGATCGACTGCATTTCATCACACAATTTTAATATAATCTTATAATAATCCTGATCCCGGCTGTCGGCACGGCAGAAAAACTGTTCCTTCATTGTATATCCACGCATAGACTGCATGCGCATAAGCACCTGATGCCTTTTATAAGCCTTACAGATACAATATGCCATATACAGACAGCCCGCACAAAAGCAGAGAAAAGCCGGATATAACACCGCTGCGACAGGCAGATGATACAGTAAAAAGGCAGCTGCGAATATGCCGGCAAACAGCAGCTGCATAAACAGTATTCCTATATGCTCCCTGATATATTGAACAGCAAACCGCATGCCGTTACCTCCCTATTAAGTCAAGTTTTTTCCCAGAAAATCAAGTTTTTGATATACGATCAGCTGATATCCCCGATATAATAGCCCGCGCCAAATTTTGTCTGGATAAAATCCTTCAACCCGTTTGCTTCTAATTTTTTACGCAGGCGGTTGACATTGACGGTAAGCGTATTGTCATCGATATAGCAGTCCGACTCCCATAAAGCATCCATCAGCCGCTCCCTGCTGACAATGCAGCCTTTATTTTCCATTAAAAGTGCCAGAATCCTCTGCTCATTTTTCGTAAGCGCAATCGAAGCATCCTGATAGGTTATTGTAGCATTTTCCACATTTAAAAATGCTCCCCTGTGCTCTAAAATCGGCATATTCGAAGCGAAATCATATGCCCGGCGCAGCAGCGCCTGTATTTTGGCAATCAGCAGGTCATAGTCAAACGGCTTTGCGATAAAATCATCGCCTCCCATATTCATCGCCATAACCATATTCATGCAGTCAGAAGCCGAAGACAGAAAAATAATCGGCACATTTGATATTTTTCGAATTTCCTTGCACCAGTAATAGCCGTCAAAGGCCGGAAGGCCGATATCCATAATGACCAAATGCGGCTGGCCTGCCGAAAATTCTGTAAGAATACTGCGAAAATTTTTCACGCCTGTAATCTGCAGCTCCCATTTTTCACCTATGTTTTTTACGGCTTCTAGAATGCCTTGATCATCCTCGATCATAAATATGCGGTACATGGATGCCTCCTGTCTGTTCATTATATAGTGTTTCTATATTTTTTAAATCCCGGATTTTATTTGCTCTTGCCTTAAATTATATCCCACTAGAAACAGGCTGACAATAAATTTTTCATTCCAGTTTTTCAAACACGCTCTAGAGCGTGTTTGAAAAATGCTTTCCGTGAGATGTGCTTCACACTTGGTGGAGAATTTATCCCAAATTTATGAGGCATAGCGGGCTATGTTGATTAAATTTGGGATAGATTCTCCGCTAAGTGGGGAGTGCAGATCGCGGGAATGATTTTTCAAACACGCTCTAGCACTTCCACATCCCGCTTGCAAATCTGCCCGGTGAGATGTAAAATACAGATGACAAACAGCTGCGTCACAGCAGCCAGTATAATGTATGAAGGAGGCAGACCATGAACCCAAAACAAGCCTATTATAAGACACAGGCTCAGACAATTATAAAGCATCTGAATACACGCAGGATGAAAGGATATTACTGCCCTACAAAAGAAGAGGCCGTAAAAACAGCAATGGAGCTGACAGCACCGGATACCGTAGTATCGTTCGGCGGCTCTATGACACTATTAGAATGCGGCATTATGAATGCATTAAAAGCAAGGAATGACATACGGCTGATTGACCGCGCCAGAGCAGAGACACCGGAAGAAATAAAACAGGCATACAGAGATTCTTTCAGCGCCGATACATATTTTATGAGCACCAATGCCATTACGCTGGATGGACAGCTGGTCAATATCGACGGCAACGGCAACCGGGCAGCAGCGCTGATTTACGGCCCAGATCAGGTAATTGTCGTGGCAGGCATGAATAAAGTCACCTCTACGGTTGAGGATGCCATCCGCCGCGTGCACAATATTGCCTCACCGCCGAACTGTATACGCCTGAATAAAAAGACGCCGTGTGCCAGCTCGGGCGTCTGCGCAGAATGCCTTGGCGAAGACTGCATATGCAGCCATACGGTCATCACAAGGCGCAGCGGTACTTTAGAACGGATCAAAGTACTGCTGGTAGGCGAAGAGCTGGGTTATTAATAAAAAACTCCTATACTGTAACCGGGCCTGTAAAACCCTATTTTTACAGTATAGGAGGTATATTACATCCGCTCTGGTGCCGTAAATCCAAGCACCTCAATGCACGTCTCCATAATTCCCCTGCACAGCTCCAGCAGGCGTATGCTGCCTGCCTGACGCTTTTGATCATCCTGCGCTAAAATTTTTGTCTCATGATAAAAATGATTAAAGGCATTTGCAAGGTCGTATAAGTATGCGCATACCTTATGCGGTGCCAGTTCTTCAAATGCAGAGGCAATCATTCCGTTAAAACGGCTGACCTCCAGCATCAGTGCCTTTTCACTGTCCGTCTGCGCCGGAAGAATCAGGCAGCCCTGTGCGCTGCCGCCGGACTCGGCGTATTTTTTCAGAATAGATTTCATACGCACAATGGTATAGAGCAGGTAAGGCCCGGTATTTCCCTCAAATGAAGTGAACCGCTCGATATCAAAAATATAATCTTTAGACGCCTGATTCGACAGATCCCCGTATTTAACAGCAGACAGCGCTACGATTTTTGCCGTTTCACGTGCTTCTTCAGCACTCATATTGTTATTCTCAGCGATCTTTTGATACATTTTCTCATTGATATCGCTAAGCAGCACCGATAAGCGCATAACACCGCCGTCTCGTGTTTTAAAAGGCCTGCCGTCTGCTCCATTCATCGTGCCGAAGCCTAGAAACTTTAATGCCGTATCCGCCTCTACCAGCCCGGTTTTATACGCGCAGCGGAATACCTGTATAAAATGCAGCTCCTGACGCTTATCTACTACATATATAATTTCGTCCGGATGATAATTTTCCTCACGCTGTACAAGCGTGGCAAGGTCTGTTGTATTATACAAAGACGCGCCGTCTGACTTTAAGATCATGCACGGCGGTATTTCCTTTGTATCGGTATCTTCTTTGACATCCACAACAAGTGCACCGTCCGACATATAGGCAAATCCATCTTCTTTCATTTTCTGCACCATAGCAGGAACATACGGCTGTGCATCGGATTCACCGAGCCAGAGTTCAAAGGAAACATCCAGATTTTCATAATTCTGCTTTAAATCAGCAACCGATACATCCAGAATATGCGCCAGCAGAGCACGATACCCTCTCCTGCCCTGCTGCAGCTCGTAAGTAGCCTGCATTGCACGCTCTTTGTACGGCTCATCCTCTTTAGATCTGGCACTGGCAGTCGGATAGATTTCTTCCAGCTCCAAAATCGTAAATGGAGCCTCCTTTGGATATTCTCCGTCATAGCTTTCGTCAAAGTATGGCAGCTGCGGCTGGCGCTCTTTCAGCTCTACGATAATTAAGCCCATCTGAAGGCCCCAGTCGCCCATATGCACGTCTCCGATTACCTGATGTCCTGCATAACGGCCCATCCGCTTGATGCTCTCTCCAATAACCGCAGAACGCAGATGTCCAACATGCAGCGGCTTTGCAATATTCGGCCCGCCGTAGTCAATGATGATCGTCCGCGGATTTGCAGCCTTTTCGTTTCCAAAATCTTCTGCCTCCATCATCCGGCACAAATAATCTGCCAGATAATCCGATCTGACTGTCAGATTCAAGAACCCCGGCTTTACCGCTTCTGCCTGTGCGAAAATCTTATTATCTGACAATTCTGCCACAATTTCCTGCGCGATTACAAGCGGAGATTTTTTATACTGCTTCGCTGCCGCCAGAGCACCGTTGCACTGAAATTCACACAAGTCCGGACGGTTAGACGTTGTGACCCGTGCATACGTTCCGTCATAGCCGCATGCAGTAAATGCGCGGACCATCTCTGCGTTCATCTGTTCCATTAACTTTTCCATGCTGTATATTACCTGCTTTCTGCAATTATTTTGTTCTTTTCTTATTCCGCCTGCTGATTCAGCGCTGACATGGCAGCACTAAATGCATCCGGCTTTTCCAGAATCGCATGAATCTGTTTTTTCTCCCTTTCATCATGGACTGGACGCTTTCCATAATGCCCGGAATAAGAGCCTGTTTTCCGGTTAAAAGCTGCCTCACTGTTCTCAAAAACCTCTTCAGCTTCTTGATCCGGCTCCCCGCCTTCTGCCTCTTCGTCTTCTGAATGATCCTGTGCCTGCATTTCTTCTTCCTGGCGCTGCTTTTTCAGCCTTGCTGCTTCTTCAGCTTCTTTCAATGTCTGATAATGCACATTCCATCCTTTGACTATGCTGCGGTCCATCTTCAGCTTTTTATCTCTTTTTGCAATTAAATCAATCGAATATACTGCCGGCATTCTGACACACCCCCTTTATGATATATATATTTGTACAACAGCTTTGATAACGGCCTGGCTATCATACGGCTTATGCCTGCTGCCTGCAGGCTTTTTGTCAGCACATGCATTTTTGCACGCTTTCGCTTTTTGATAATTATATCATACCAGTGTATGTCATTTCAAGATTCTATCCAATTAATATCAAAATTTATATCTAAATTATCCAATCACCTTTCATCTTCCTGCATATCTTCTTCCTTTGAGGCGGCTGCCGCCTGTCTGACCAGGCCTGCAAAACGCCCTGCCCTGCGGAGCATCCGTCCGGTCTTATCAGCCATTCCATGTCCAAGCCCCGCTGCACGGCTGCCTGCATTCTGAAGCCCCAATGTAATCCTGGCAAATGCCATATTTGCCTTATTCGGTTCATTTTCCGGCTTTATTTCCCGGCTTATATCCTTTATATCAGGCAGTTCAGGCTGCACGGCCATTCCATACACCGGAAATGACAGCACTACTTTAAACAGATCTCCATCCACAATCAGTTCAAAAGTACCGTTCATCAGCTCTGTCAGGCTTTTTGCAATAGAAATGCCAAGGCCGCTGCCTTCTGTATTGCGCGAACTGTCCCCGCGCACAAACCGCTCCATCAGCTCTTCACTGCTGATATTAAGCTGGCACCTGGAAATATTTCGAAATATAATGTATGCACGCTGTCCATCCTGTTCGAGGTTAATATATGCACGTGTCAGCGGCTGGGCATATTTGCATATATTGTTCATTAGATTGTCAAATACACGCCATAAATGCCTATGGTCGGCTTCGATCAGAATGCTGTCATCCGGCTTTTTGATCTGCAGCTCGATCTGGTTTTCCATCAGCTTTTCCTCAAATTCGCCTACTGTCTGCACTAACATGACACCGGTGTCACATTTTTCCATAACTACGCTCATGCTGCCAGTCGATGCTTTCGAGGCCTCCATTAAGTCCTCAATCAGCTTTTTTAATCTGGCTGACTGCCTGTGCAGTACATCCAGATACTGCTGTACGGTCGGATTGTCAATCTCTTCTTTCTGAAGCAGGTCTACATAGTTGATAATCGAGGTCAGCGGCGTTTTAATATCGTGAGAGACATTGGTAATCAGCTCTGTTTTAAAATGCTCACTTTTGAGCCGTTCATTGACTGCCCGGTTGATTCCTATTCCAATGTCATTTAAGTATTCGCCATGTTTTTTAAGCTCCCAGAACATTCTGCCCGTATGAATCCGGTATCCCAGCTCTCCGCCTGCAATCCGCCGTGCTCCCTTCTGCAGCTGATGCATCTGAATCAGCAGGAAAATAATAACCGGATAGAGCACGATCCTTTCAGCCGTCCAAAACAGCAGCCTCTGATCCATATATAGATTGGAAAAAGTTATAATAAAATCTGCCAGGGCAATGCCGCCTAAAAGAAGCCACGCTTTCCACAGCAGCGTCATGCTGCTCAAGATTTTTTTCACGATACGGACACTATAACGCACACAGCCCCAAAATACTTTCATACACATTCTGCACATCCAAAAAGTAAACGTATGCCTCCACCATTTTCCCAGCTTAACCCGTACCGCAAAGCTCATGCAGTATAAAACTGCCACGATAACAGCAGTAATTCCGATACAGGCTGAAATAACACCAAATGACACATACCCTGCCATATGGTCTGAAAAGTACAGCAGCTTCTCTCCACAAAGTACGACAAGCATTACCAGCATGACTTCTGCAAGTGCTGCCCCTCCCAGATATAAGTCAAGCGGCAGATGATCCAAAAAACGCGGACGCACGCCTTCATGATCTTTGTGATATCCTGCGGCACACATCAAAAAGTAAAAAGACATCACAAATATGCCAAGAGACAAAATCAGCAGTATAATTACAAGATAGCGTACCTTATATACGAAATTAACCAGATGCCTCATCTGCCAGAACATATCGCCTTCCCCAAACGAAGATTCCCCATACAGGTTATCAGGTATATACGATACAACAATATAAGGCTCATTCTCCTTTACATGCCACTCAGAAACAAAAATCGTATCGTCATACATAGAATCAACCAACGCCTCACGTATGCTGCCGATGTTCAGCCGCTCAATGTCATCCACAATCTTTATATCATCCATATCGACAAGCATTTCGCCGATCCGGACTTTTCTGCATTCATCTGACCATATATATCCAGACTCTGTATCTATTAAATAAGAGTTATTTATAAACCCAAGCTCCTGATCAATCGTTTCATCATCGGTGCCGGTATAGAGAGTCCCATCTATAACCTCAAATAATTTCTTGCCGCTTTGGACATATATGACCTCTAATGCCCTGTCATAATAAATATCATCAAGCGGGTATTCTTCCTGTGTATACCATTCCTTTTCATGCGAAGAATTGATAGTGAATGTTTCCCAGATGTTTCTGCCATATGCATATGTCGTATCATCTCCAATAAAACAAGTATAGATATGCCTCTGATCTTCATCCGGCACCTTATCAAATGTCCGAAACAGATAACTGTCTAGATCAGACAGATCCTTCTCTTTCAGCCTGGCATTTATAACGCCATATTGAAAATTTGTATCCGACAGCATTTCTTCGTTAAAACTGTCACTGTTTCCTGCCATTGCTGCAATCGAGTAACGGTTACACACCTCCTTATAAGCCGCCTGCAGCATGTCTTCCTTTGGTATCTGATAGCCCTCTAACGAATCTATAACCAGCATGCCCGTCAGGCTTGCCGCAAATACTATAATGCTTATAATTACCAAGACCATGGCTGCTGCTTTTGCAGCAGTGCTTGTTTTTAAATTTTTCATATCTGCATTTTCCTCCCTGATCAATATTTCCTATCTCTGCTGCGGCTTTTCTTCCTCAATTTTATATCCCCGTCCCCAGACGACTTTTAAAAAACGCGGCTGGGCCGGATCATATTCGATCTTTTCCCGCAGATGCCTGATATGTACTGCCACTGTATTTTCCGTACCAAAGGACACATCCTTCCACACCTGCGTATAAATCTCATTCGGCGAAAATACCTGCCCCGGGTGTTCCATCAGCAGCTTTAAAATATCATACTCCGTACGTGTCAGCGACACCGGCTCACCGTCCAGCGTAACCTCTTTTGACTTATCATCCAGTTCGATTCCGCCGATACAGAGCCTGTGCTCTTCCTTCTGTCTGCCTCCGCCCAGCATCATATAACGCCGCAGCTGCGACTTGACCCTGGCCTGCAGCTCCACGGGATTAAACGGCTTGGTCACATAGTCATCCGCCCCTACGGTAAGCCCCAGCACCTTATCCGTATCTTCTCCCTTTGCCGTCAGCAGGATCACAGGCACATTGCTGACCTCACGGATTTTTACCATTGCCTCAATGCCATCCATCTGCGGCATCATAATATCCATCAGTACCAGATGAATTTCCTCCCTGCGCACCGCCTCCACTGCCTCAGTGCCGTTAAATGCCTCAAATACCTGATATCCTTCACTGCTCAAATATATGCGTATCGCAGATACGATATCTTTTTCATCATCACAAACTAAAATATTATACATAACTTCCTCCAACGATCGTCGTAAAAGCAGCTCATCATTCCTGTACCCAGATTGATGCAAAACAAAAAAAATTCCGCCACCTGTATAGAATGATTCATTGCATATACATTGTAACGGAAATTTTATGAAGTTCCAATCGGTTAAATTATTAAGAAATCTTTAACATTTTATTTATCCTTTATCTTAAAAATGCACGCAGTCCTGTGATTTCTTTTGCTTTCTGGTAAAGATCCTCCGCATTCGCCTTTAAATAAAAGCTCAGGGATGCTAGCTCCTTATCCGAAAAGCCCTGTGATTTTTCGATCTTTCCGCTCGGTATCACGCCTTCTGCAAAATCCTTATCATTATTGCGCGAAAACCGCACCTTAACTATTTTTTCACTGCCTTTTTTCATAATTCCCGTATAGGTTAATGATACATCTTCCATGATAATGACCTCCCTGTGCCTAAAAATACTGGTACCATCGACTAGAAATTTTAACGAAGTAATGTCTTGAATCAGGCTGTAATAGACTCTAATTTCTGTCTGGACGGAGTACTAAGTACTTGTTTTAACTGACTTTATATATATCGGATTATTGAAGGATATACCTTAATATTAGTTATTACCTATTTCATGAATATTTTTGGTGATTCCGCACATTCTTTTATTATCAATTATCCGGAGGTTAGATATGGCTGTCTATAAAGTTGAAATCTGCGGCGTAAATACTGCGAAGCTGCCTGTATTAAAAGAATCTGAAAAAGAGGAGCTGTTTAAAAGAATAAAGGAAGGCGATCCGTATGCCAGGGAACAATATATCAACGGTAATCTGCGCCTTGTGCTGAGCGTAATCAAACGCTTTTCCAACCATCATGAAAACGTGGACGACCTGTTTCAGATCGGATGCATTGGTTTAATCAAATCAATTGATAATTTTGATCCGACTATGGGGGTCAAATTTTCCACATATGCCGTACCGATGATTATCGGAGAGGTGCGCCGGTACCTGCGCGACAACAACAGCATACGTGTTTCACGCTCACTGCGTGACAATGCCTATAAGGCTATTCATGCAAAAGAAGTGCTGACACGTACCAGCAGCCAGGAGCCGACTCTAGATGAAATCGCAAAAGAAGCCGGCCTTACAAAGGCAGAGATCGTATTCGCACTGGATGCAATCCAAACACCGGTCAGCCTGTACGAGCCTGTATATACGGACGGAGGCGACACACTGTATGTTATGGACCAGATCTCCGATAAGAAAAATAAAGAATCCAAATGGATCGAATCCCTGTCGCTTTCTGATGCCATGAAACGGCTCAACGACCGTGAAAATTATATTATAAAGCTGCGCTTTTTTGAGGGCAAGACACAGATGGAGGTCGCAGAAGAAATCCATATATCACAGGCACAGGTATCGCGCCTGGAAAAGTCCGCGCTGAAAAGCATGCAGAATTATTTGTCGCTGACATAAAATATATACATTTAAGCGCAGCTGCTATGGGCGGCTGCGCTTATTTTTATGCTTTCTATAATTTATGCTTTCTATAATTTATGCTTTCTATAATTTATGC
>CAJUHV010000001.1 GCA_910586445.1 uncultured Eubacterium sp. | reverse complement strand
TTGAAATTGGTAGGGTAGTTTTGTGCAAATTTCTATATTTGCTCATTTATAGTATATATAAAACGATTTACAGTCAATTTATATATGATGAACGTATTACAATCAATTTATATATATGAACGATTTACAATCAATTCATATAACATGATCTATTTATTTCTGATATACAGATAAGAGTAACTATATCATATTAACAGTTTTTGTCAAGGCCGGTGGCTTCAGAAAAATAATGTTTGCAAAGAATCTGCCCTGTTTGTTACGCATATATATCGTGTCTTATGGCATATCTCATCCATACATTTTAGGCATTTTCTGGCAGATTGACACCAGATTAAGTAAATTGTATGATAATACTGTAAAGATGTACGCTGTATCGACTGTATACTAGTACTCTATCCGGCCGGTAACTGCACTTTCAGCGCTGTCTATTTTGCCATCTGCATCGTTGTACCCAACGGGCATGAAATCGTCAGTCAACGATGCCGCCGCATCGCCTCCTTCCTCCGCCTTGCAGGCTGGCAAAATATCTAGCACTGATAGTACAATTTCTGGCCGGATGGAGTACTAGAGTGTGTTTGAAAAATCATTCCTGCCAACTGCACGCCCCGCTTAGTGGAGAATTCATTCCCAATTTAATCAACATAGCCCGCTATGCCTCATAAATTTGGGATAAATTCTCCACCAATTGTGAAGCACATCTCATGGAAAGCATTTTTCAGACACGCTCCAGCTTGACATATGGAATGGGAAAGTACAGACACAGGAAATGGTTATAAGATACACTCCGACAATTGTTAATTTTTGATTTTCATGAGAAAGGTTAATATATTATGAGAGTTTTGGTAGTGGAGGATGCGCGGGATATGAACCGCCTGATTGTAAAAGTATTAAAAAAATCTGGATACAGTGTAGACGGATGCTTTAACGGAGAAGAAGCGCTGGAATTTTTGGGAGGGGCAGAGTATGATGCGATTTTACTGGATGTGATGATGCCGAAGCTGGATGGATACAGCCTGCTGAAGCAGCTGCGGGATCAGGGGCTGGATACGCCGGTATTATTTCTGACAGCAAAAGATGCGGTTGCAGACAGGGTAAAAGGATTGGATCTTGGAGCAGATGATTATCTGGTCAAGCCATTTGATTTTGATGAGCTGCTTGCGCGCATACGTGCCATGACACGCAAGCGGGCCGGCAGCCGGAGCAACCTGTTTGTGCTGGCGGATCTGGAAGTAGATACAAAGCGCAGGACAGCAAACAGGGCAGGGACGGAAATTTCCCTGCTGCCGAAAGAATTTTCTATTTTAGAGTATATGATCCGCAATCAGGGCATTGTCCTGTCCAGAGAACGGTTAGAAGATCAGATCTGGAATTATGAATATACAGGCAGTTCGAATAATATGGATGTATATATCAGCCGTCTGCGCAAAAAGATCGATAACGGGCATGCAGTAAAGCTGCTGCATACGGTAAGGGGAGTCGGCTGGGTGCTTCGCGCTGAAGAGCCGGGAGAAGGCGTATGAGAAATGCATCTGTAAAAATTAAGATCACGGTCTGGCTTACGCTGCTGATGGCGCTGCTGGCGATATTTTTGATTGTATTTATGCTTTCTATAAGCAGTACGGTGGTGTCGCAGACCGCAATGTCGCAGCTGGCCTATACGGTACAAAGCAATCTGGGTCAGGTAAATGTGAAAAATGGCAGGCCGGAATTTGGTGATGGATTTCGGTTTTATCAAAACGGCATATCTACACTCGTATACAGTCAGAAGGAAGCTCTGCTGGCCGGTCAGATACCGGGTGCTTTTACTGCTGACGAACCGTTTCAAAATGGTGTGATACGTACAGTATCAACGGATGAGGACAAATATCTGGTTATGGATCTCTGGCTGCCGATGGGGTGGGATCACGGAGTCTGGATACGCGGGCTGATGGAAACGCCGGATAATCATTGGGCGGCATTAAATCTTTTGAAAGTAGCGCTTGTGGCACTGCCGGTTTTTATGGCACTGGCAGCGCTTGGCAGTTATTGGATTGCACGCAGGGCATTTCGTCCGCTTGACAGCATAAACGCTACGGCAGAGGCAATCAACGAAGCAAAAGATCTTTCGAGACGTATCGGCCTGCCGAAAGGCCGGGATGAATTTTCAAGGCTTGGCAGCACGTTTGATCAGCTGTTTGAAAGGCTGGAGCAGTCTTTTGAGGTAGAAAAGCAGTTTATCTCGGATGCTTCTCATGAGCTGCGTACGCCTGTTTCCATTATAAAAGGGGCCTGCGAGTATGCAGAAAAGTATGATGAGACTTCGGAAGACCATCAGGAGACTATTTCAATGATCCATAGGCAGGCAGCAAAGATGTCAGGCATTATTTCGCAGCTGCTGAGCATGACAAGGCTGGATCAGGGGACAGAATTATCAGGCATGGAGCCGGTTGATCTGGCAGAGCTGCTGCGGGATTTTAGCAGAGAACAGGAAAATAACCAGACGTATGACTATTCACGGCTGACACTGGAGTTAAAGGAAGAAGCCGTCGTATGGGGAAATCAGGTTCTGCTTACAAGGCTTATTCAAAATCTGGTAGAAAATGCATTTAAATATGGCAGGCCGAACGGGCATGTGTGGGCAGTTCTTGATAAAAACGGCAGTGAAGTGAGGCTGAAGGTACGGGATGATGGATTTGGCATAGATAAAGAGCATCAGGATAAGATCTGGCAGCGGTTTTATCAGGTAGATCCTGCCCGCAGCGGAGAGATGGGTGCAGGGCTGGGACTTCCGATGGTAGCGCAGATTGCGAGGGTGCATGGCGGTTATATGACATTGGACAGCGCGCCTGACCTGGGAAGTGTATTTACGCTGCACTTAAATATATATAATGAAGACGCTGTGTCGGGAGAAAAATAAAAAAATTTAATTTTTTAATAAAATTTCATGTAGATTACAGAATTGAGCAATAATATATGCATATAGCAGACGAAATAGAGGAGGAGAAAAGCTTATGAAAAGAATCCATGCAGTGTGCGCCGTCGGGCTGGCTGTATTTCTATTAGGAGGATGCGGCAGACAGCAGAATAATGTAGCATATATCGGGGCTGAAAAAGCAAAAGATCTGGCATTAGAAGCCTCAGGGCTGTCAGCGGCAGATGTGGCGTTTTCAGAAACGGATCTGTCAAGCCGGAGTGGAAAGGACTATTATCTGGTAGGCTTTACGGCAGCAGGACAGGATTACGAGTATGATATCGATGCATTGACAGGTGTCGTGATAGAATCCAGACTGCCAGAGGCGGCCTCCGGTGCCGGAGAGGGTATGAACACTGTTGCGGCAGATGTCAAAAATGGCGATACGTCTGCAGCAGGACAAAAGAATACAATATCTGAAAAAGAGGCAGCTGCAAAAGCTATGGCACATGCAGGAGTATTGGAGGGTGATGCTACGATTGTAAAAAACCAGCTGGAAATTGAAGATGGCAGGCAGGTATATGATGTAGAATTTTACACAAAAGATTATGCGGAGTATGATTATGAAATCGACGCAGTAACAGGTGAAGTAATCAGTTATGATTATGATGCAGAAAATTTTGCACCGCCAGAGTCTGGAGGCCAGAAGATTAGTGAGGAAGAAGCAAAAAAGCTGGCATTGGAAAGAGTTCCGGGAGCAGGCGCTGACAATATCTGGGAATTTGAAGTAGACAAAGAGGATGGGCGTCTGGAATACGAGGGCAAGATTATTTACGGCGATATGGAATATGAATTTGAAATAGATGCTTACAGCGGCACATTCCGCAGCTGGGAGGCAGAACAGGCAGATTAAAACTGCATAACAATATGTAGTTTATAATAAATAATTAAAATAATAAGAAAGTATAGGAGGACATGGGAATGAAAATAAGAAAGGCGATTCAGACAGCGGTATTAGCAGCAGTTATTGCAGCAGCAGGCCTCTTGGCAGGCACAGACCGTGCGCATGCAGCAGCAATCAGCAGTGAAGCACAGGCGCAGCAGAAGGCGCTGCAGAAAGTGCCGAATGGTACTGTGACAGAAGTAGACAGGGATCATGAAAAAGGAGAATTAGTATATGAAGTACAGGTAGTAAAAGGCTCTAAAAAATATGATATTACTTATCGTGCTTCGGATGCCAAGATCATTGCATATGAGTGGGAAAAAATATATGTTGATCCAGCCGGCAGCAAGCCGTTGATTAGTGAGAGCAAATGCCGTCAGCTGGCGCTTAAAAAAGTAAAAAACGGAACGATTTTAAGCCTGACGCGTAAAATTGACGATGGGGTAGATATCTATAAGGTAAAGATGACAGCGGGCAATAAGCGCTACACATTAAAATTCCATGGAAGAACAGGCGCGCTTGTTGATTATGAATGGGAGTTAAAGCCGTCCTCTTCATCTTCTTCCAATAATAACAATTCACAGATCAGTCTGGAAAAGGCAAAAAATATAGCACTTGGCGAGGTACCTGGAGGTACGGTTGTAAAAGCGGAATATGATGTGGATGACGGCATTCCGGTTTATGAAATCGAGATTGTCAAAGGTGCTTATGAGTATGAATTTAAAATCCATGCAAAAACAGGCGAGATTTTGGAGCGCGATCAGGATTGGAATGATTAAGGGACATTTGTGCCGTCTTCAATCATACGGTATCCGACACCGATTTCTGTAAATATATATTGTGGTTCTCCGGGGTTTTTCTCCAGTTTCCGGCGGATATTGGCCATATTGACACGCAGTATTTTATTGCTGCTGTCAATATACGGCCCCCACACATTCTGCATAATGGAAGTGTAAGTCAGCACTTTGCCGGAATTTTGTGCCAGATAAGTAACAATCCGGTATTCAACCGGAGTTAAATGCAGCGGGGTGTTATCCAGCGTCACAAGGTGTTTATCAAAATCAATCTGCAGGCCCAGAGCCTGATAGGGCTTGTTATACAGTGCTCCATCGGAATTTAATCTGTTGCTGTGGCGCAGGGAAGCACGGATGCGCGCAAGCAGCTCTGAGGTGCCGAATGGTTTTGTAATATAGTCATCTGCACCGGCATCCAGCGCGTCTACTTTATCCAGCTCCTGCGTGCGTGCGGAGATCACAATAATTGGAATGTTAGACCAGGTGCGGACCTGATGGATGATCGCAGTGCCATCCATGTCAGGAAGGCCTAGGTCTAACAGTATCACATCCGGGCAGCAGGAAGAAATAACAGACAGGCCGTCTTTTCCGCAGTAGCTGTTGATGACACGATAGCGGTGGGCAGTCAGTATTTTTGTCATAAAGCTGCTTATATTTTTTTCATCTTCTATGATCAGTATGGAAAATTGGTTATTCATCTGGCTTTCTTTGATGTTCCTTTCTATTCAGATTTTGGCAGGGTAAACGAAAAAACAGCACCTTGGCTGTGGTTGGACGCTGAAATAGCGCCGCCGTGGGCAAGCACTATCGTTTTGCAGATCGACAGGCCGATTCCCATTCCTTTTCGGCTGTCTGCAGATGTAGATTCCGTGCCGGGTATTCCATCAAAAATTGTATCCAATAATTGCGGCGGTATGCCTATACCGAAATCCATAACAGCAAATGTTACAAGCGTATGATCATCAGTGATCGACAGCAGGACCGGTTTTTGGCTCTGCGAATGAACGACTGCATTTTCCATCAGGTTAATCAGCACCTGCTCTATTAACAGGGCATCCATAGGAATCATAATAAAGTCATCTGGCAGTGATATTTCGATCTGGGCCCTGGGCAGGCGTTTCTTTAGTCGTATGACGGATTCGGAAACAGCTTCTTCGACGACCTCCATAGATTTTTTGACCCGTGCACCGGTTCCTTGGATACGGGTGACAGAAAGCAGGTTTTCTACCATATTTAACAGCCAGTCTGCATCATCGTGAATGTGGTCAGCTGTTTCGCGTATTTCTGCATTTTCTTGAATCAGCGGATGTTCTTTCAGCGTGTCCACAGATCCGATAATGCTGGTAAGCGGGGTACGCAGGTCGTGGGAAACTGCCCGCAGCAGATTGGCACGCATTTTTTCTTTTTCTGCTTCTAATAAAATCTGCTCATGCTCAGCCAGCGCTTCAGCCTGTCGTTTCATGTGGGAGGTCAGCGTACTGGTAATCAGCGCAATGGCAAGCATTACTGCAAATGTAACTGGGTACCCGGCAAGCGTAAAATTTAGTTTGAAATGCGGATACGTAAAAAAATAGTTGATAAATACGACACAGAAGAGCGCAGCGGTTACGCCGTAGCGGTACCCTTTTGTATAGCGTGCGATTACGATCAGTGCCAGTACATAAAACAGGGTAATATTTACAGAACCGGAAGGAACATAGAAGAAAAAAATAAAAGAACACAACGTAGCAGCAGCCATCATAACGATGGTCAGCACAGCATTGTGTTCTTTTAGAAAATGTCTTATCTGTCTCATCTGCAGTTCTCCTGTTTGCATGGTTTTTGGGGTAAAATACTTCAATTACCCTACCATAATATAAGAATGAACAAACTGCAAGCAAAACTTTGTTAAGATTCCGCTAAGATTTAGTCTGAGCCTCAGGCAGGTTCTTTTAATCCCAGAAAGAACAGCCTAGGTGGATGGAACGATATACTTTCCATGCAAGCACGGCTATTAAGCCGACGAAAAGATAAAGCAGTATCGATATAGAAAATAAACCACAGACAGCCAGTGCAGCCAAACCTAATATATTCATATCATCACCTCAATAAAATAATTCAACAACGTGGTCAGTGAAACTGGTATTTTACTTGTGATATGTATCATAAAAATTCCAGGCACATACGCATACGACGATTGCTACGCTGATGATTACGATAACCGTATTCATAAAAGATCTCCTCCTATTGTTTTGATGAACGTATCATAACGTAAAAAAGGGTGGCAGAAAATAGATTTCAGCGTATCTTAGCGGTGCTTTAACGGTATTTTAGCTGTTTCTTAACATGCCTTGGGACATAAAAAAAGCTCCGCGTGAGCGGAACTTTTAACAGCTTATATTTTATTTCTGCTTTTTCTTTTTGACGGAAGGTGCAGAGCCTGCCGCCTGATCTGCCTGTAAGGTTTTCGCTTTTTCCCGCAGACGCTGTGAGAGCGGTTTCTTTTTTTGTGTGGCTGGGCGGTCCAGAGGTTTTCGGAGCCCTTTGACACCGGTGATATACAATCCGCTTGCGGTTACGCGCACTTCTTTTTTCAGCGGGATCTCATCGAATACGGCAGCGTCGCACATAAAGGTCTGGATTTTAGGACCGACTTTTGCTTTTACTACCGGAACCTTCTGGCGGCGGAGCAGCTTCGGCGTCTGTTCATATACAGCTGCGGGAAGCCCGGCATCTTTCAGTTTCATTTTCTTTTTATCAATAATCAGCATTGGAATTGTCTGTGAAACAGCTTCCAATTGTTTGTCAGATTCGTCTTTTTTCTTCTGGAGCCGTTTCCCGAGAAAATAAAGGACGACCAAGGCAACTAACATTACTAGGATAATAACAAGTAAAACAATCTGCCAGGTTTTCATGCTGTTTTCTCCTCTCTATCTTTTCCTGACGTAATAAACGTAGAACCCCTGCGTTTTAAACCAGATTATAGCATTTTTCCATATAAAAAGCAATAAAAACTTTAATTTTTCACAATTGTGTGTTATGGTAAATAAGAATGCATTTTTATAAAATAATAATATAAAGAAAGGAATATGAAATCATAATGAAAAAGAAAATATTTATCATTTTACTGGCAGCAGTTATGGCAGCAACAGCGGCAGCGTGTGCGGGAGGAGACAAGAAAGATGATACCACAAAAACGGAGACGGATGATACAGGTTCAGGCTCTGAGTCTGATTCAAAGACCGAGGCAGATTCTGACAAGGATGACAAAGACCGCACTGAAGTAGCGTCCCAGGCAGAACAGGTGGAATATGATGTGAATGAATGTGTGAAGCTGGGGGATTATTCTGCACTAAAGGTTTCACTGCCGAACAGCTATAAGGTGACAAAAAAGCAGATCGAGGATTATGCGAACAATATGGCGCAGTATTATGCACAGCCGGTCTATAAAGATACGAAAAAGAAAAAAGTAGAAGAAGGCGATACCGTCAATATTGATTATGTGGGGAAAAGAGACGGTGAAGCGTTCGACGGAGGAACTGCTTCTGGGTATAATCTGACGATCGGCTCACATTCTTTTATTGACGGATTTGAGGAAGGGCTGGTTGGAAAGAAAGTCGGAGAAACGGTAGACTTAGACCTGACATTCCCAGAAAATTATCAGAATCAGGAGATGGCGGGAGTAGATGTTGTATTTACGGTGACAATCAATAAAATCGTCGAGGTGGATGAAACTGCTGAATTTGAGCTGAATGATGAGTTTGTAAAGCAGTATTTTCAGTTTGATACAGTAGAAGATTATATGAAGGAAGTGAAGTCGTATCTTAAAACTACAAACGAAAGCAATAAAACTATGGACACCAGACAGGCTGTCATAGACCAGCTGCAGGAAATCTGCGAAGTAAACCTGCCGCAGGAGCTGCTGGATGCATGCATGGCAGACCAGATGATCGTATTTGCAAACCAGCACTATGGCGGGGAAAATAATGAAGACGGTATCACATTGGAAATGTATTTAAAGGATAATTACAACGGCCTGACAGTGGAAGACTTTAAGCAGGATTTTTCAAAAGATGTAGAGTCCAATTTAAAGACAGAGCTGATTTTAGAGGCGATTGCAGCAAAAGAAGGCATTGAGCTGGATGAAGAAGCATTTAAGGAATATGTGGAAAACCAGATGAGCGCAAACGGCTATACAACCGAGGAGGATTTTTATGCTGCGAACAGCGTGAATGCCGCATACGGTGAAAAATATGAGAAAAAAATATATGTGTGCAACCGTGCTTTAGATCAGGTAATTGAATCGGCGAGCATAAAATATGGTGTGACGCCGGAAGAATAAAATGCACCTAAGGTTCATAATAAGCGTTTAGAAAGTAATCAGCAGAAACAGGTGCAGAAAGACAAGCAAGCGTAAAAGTGGAAGCAAAAGCAGGCGTAAAAGCAGAAGCAAAAGCAGGCGTAAAAGCAGAAGCAAAAGCAGGCGTAAAAGCAGAAGCAAAAGCAGGCGTAAAAGCAAAAGAAAAAGTAAGCATAAAAACAAGAGATAAAAAGGTAAAAGCAATCGACAAAGCAAGGCATTAAAAATAGAAAGGAATATAAGCATATGGAATTGACGAATATCAGAGATTTATTCCGCAGCCAGCAGCAGTATGTAGATCAAAAAGTAGCAATCGGCGGGTGGGTGCGCAGCAACCGCAAGTCAAAGGCATTTGGATTTATTATGGTCAATGACGGCACATTTTTTGAGCCGGTACAGGTCGTTTATGGAGACGGCCTTTGCAATTTTGAAGAAATCGGCAAGATCAACGTAGGTGCGGCGCTGATTATCGCAGGCACGCTGGTAGCGACACCGGATGCAAAGCAGCCGTTTGAGATACAGGCAGAAAAAATAGATATCGAAGGTGCTTCTATGCCGGAATATCCGCTGCAGAAAAAAAGGCATTCTTATGAATTTTTAAGAACTATTACGCACCTTAGGCCGAGGACAAATACGTTTGAAGCAGTGTTCCGTGTGCGTTCGCTATTAGCATATGCGATTCATAAATTTTTCCAGGAGCGTGACTTTGTATATGTTCATACGCCGATCATTACAGGCAGTGACTGCGAAGGGGCAGGGGAGATGTTCCAGGTAACGACATTAGACCCGGGCGGCCTTCCGCGGCTTGAAGACGGTACTATTGACTATTCACAGGATTTTTTTGGCAGGCCGACGAACCTTACTGTCAGCGGACAGTTAAACGGTGAGACCTATGCCATGGCATTTAAAAATATATATACGTTCGGCCCTACATTCCGGGCGGAAAACTCGAATACGACTAGACATGCAGCAGAATTCTGGATGATTGAGCCGGAAATCGCATTTGCCGATTTAGAAGATGATATGATGCTGGCAGAAAAAATGCTCAAGTATATTATCGGGTATGTGCTGGAGCATGCGCCGGAGGAAATGCGGTTTTTCAATCAGTTTGTGGACAAAGGGCTGATTGAGCGCCTAGAGCATGTCATGAATTCCGATTTTGCCAGAGTGACTTATACGGATGCGGTAAACATGCTGGAAAAACACAATCATAAATTTGATTATAAGGTATCCTGGGGTGCCGACTTACAGACAGAACATGAGCGGTATCTGACGGAAGAAGTCTTTAAGCGTCCGGTATTTGTCTATAATTATCCGAAGGAAATTAAGGCGTTTTATATGAAGCTGAACGACGATGAAAAGACGGTTGCAGCAGTAGACTGCCTTGTGCCGGGGATCGGAGAGATTATAGGCGGCAGCCAGCGTGAAGATGATTATGACAAGCTGCTGGCAAGGATTCAGGATCTGGGGCTGAATGAAGAGGATTACGGCTTTTATCTGGATCTCCGTAAATATGGCTCCGCAAGACATGCGGGCTTCGGCCTCGGCTTTGAGCGCTGTGTCATGTATCTGACCGGAATGTCTAATATCCGTGATGTCGTGCCGTTCCCGCGTACAGTAGGAAACTGTGATTTGTAAAAGCCGCTTGCATATACGGGAGGCAATAAAGATGATTCGAAAAAAATACAGTATGCGCATGCCTGCTGTGGCAGCTGTGGCAGTCTTGCTGCTGCCGGCAGCCGGCTGCGGGGATAAAAAGCAGGTGCAGAATGTACAGTCCTACCGTCAGATCGGATTAAACCAGATGGATCAAGGCGACTATGAAAGTGCCGTCAATGCATTTGACAAGGCACTGGGCGAGCGGGTCGGCATTGTATCCAATCTGGAAATTGATATCAATCTGTACAAAGCTTATGCGCAGATTGAAGCAGGCAGGACAAAGGAAGCTGTTAACACATATACTGCGCTTGTGGATTATGATGAAAAAAATGCGGATGTTTATTATCTGCGTGGCTGTGCATATATGAGCATGGGGGAAACTAAGCCGGCTGCGGAGGATTTTAAACAGGCGGTGAAGTATAATAAAGACAGCGGCGAGCTGTATGCAAGTATATATGAGCAGCTGACACAGGCCGGCCTGTTGGACGAAGCGGCGGGTTATCTGGATCAGGGGCTTAAAATGATCAAAGGAGACGGGATAGAAGCCTGTGTCTCACGCGGCAGGCTGTATCTGGCCGGCGGCGGCTACGCGTCGGCAGAAACAGAGTTTAAAAGTGCGCTGGATCAGATAGAGGAAGAAAAGAAAAAGGACAAGAAAAAAGACGGTAAAGATGACGGCATGGCGGTAAATCTTTATCTTGGCGAGGCAGTCCGTGCGCAGGGCAGGGAAGAAGAGGCAGGAGAATATTTTGAAGCCTATGCCCAGGAAAATCCAAATGATACAAAAGTATTGTACGAGCTTGGCAGGATTGCCTTTGAAGACGGATCGTATCATCAGGCGCTGGCATATTTTGAACAGGGACTGTCCTGCGAAGGCATTATAAATAAGAGGGAATTGTGGACCGGGAAAATTGCAGCGCTTGAGTATATAGGGGATTTTGATGTGGCAAAGCAGGCGATGGAGGAATATCTGGAAAGCTATCCTGAGGATGCACAGGCGAAACGGGAATATATTTTTTTAAAGACGAGATAAAATTCTTTTAGTTGCTTTTCGGCTTGTATGTGTTATCATATATATAAGCGTGCGAATGTAATACAAGAATAAATAGTTTTCGTAGTTTTAAAATGTAGTAACGGTTCCGCCGGGCTGTTTTGCGGTAATCTGAGATGACAGGAAAGGGCGGATTGTTACAGTTAGAAAGGAATCTGTATTCGATGACACTTTTAATAAGAAATGGCAGGGTAATCGATCCGGCTTCAAATGTAGATATGACAGCCGATGTACTGGTAGAAAATGGCATAGTTTCCAAAGTAATGCCGCAGATTCAGGATCAGGCAGACCAGCAGATTAATGCAGAGGGCTGTTATGTCATGCCGGGCTTTATCGACCTTCACGTACATCTGCGTGATCCGGGGCAGGAGCATAAAGAGACAGTAGTAACAGGAGCAGCCGCAGCTGCGAGAGGCGGGTATACAACCATCGTAGCCATGCCGAATACAAAGCCTGTTGTAGACAATGCGGATGTGGTAAATTATGTCCATAACAAAGCGAAAAATATGGCAAAAGTGAATATTCTGCAGGCAGGTGCCATTACAAAGAAAATGGAAGGCATGCAGCTGGCAGATATTGAGCAGATGGTGCTGGCGGGAAGTCCTGCAGTCAGTGAAGACGGGAAATCTGTTATGAATGCATACCTGCTGCGGGAAGCCATGCAGCTGGCTAAGAAGCTGGATATTCCGGTACTGTCCCACTGTGAGGATAGAAACCTGTTAAACGGCGGTGTTGTAAATGATGATGAAAATGCAAAAAAGTACGGCCTTCCGGGGATATCAAACAGTGTAGAAGATGTAATTGCCATGCGGGATGTGATGCTGGCAAAGGATACGGGGGCAAAACTGCACCTGTGCCACTGCTCTACCAAAGACAGTGTAGAAATTGTCAGGGCTGCAAAGGAAAAGAACGTACGGATAACCGCAGAAGTATGTCCGCATCATTTTACGCTTTCGTCAGATGATATGATACCGGGCGATACAAACTACAAGATGAATCCCCCGCTGCGAAAAAGAGAGGATGTAGAGGCACTGCGGCAGGGATTAAAAGAAGGGATAATGGATGTGATTGCTACGGATCATGCGCCGCATGCAAAAGAAGAGAAAAATGATTCTATGCTGCGTGCACCGTTCGGGATCGTCGGCTTGGAGACGGCAGCAGCGCTTACGTATACAGAACTGGTACTAAGCGGCTGTCTGTCCGTGATGCAGATGGCAGAAAAGATGAGCCTGAATCCGGCAAGGGTGATCGGGCTTGATAAAGGCAGCTTAGAACCGGGAAAGGCCGCAGATCTTGTAATCTTTGACCCGCATAAGACTTATAAAATCGAGGCATCGCAGTTTGCCTCCAAAAGCAGAAATACACCGTTTAACGGGCGGGAGGTTACAGGTGCTGTCCGTGCAACGATTGTCGGCGGCGAGATCGTGTACCAGGCCGATTAATGAGTGTTGGAGCTTAATGGAAATCAAAGGAGTAGCTGAATGATAAATAAATTGATTGAAAAAATTAAGAAGACAAATGCACCGATTGTGGTAGGTTTAGATCCGATGCTTTCTTATGTGCCGGAACATATCCTGCAGAAAGCTTTTGCAGAGTTCGGCGAGACACTGGAAGGTGCAGCAGAGGCAGTATGGCAGTTTAATAAAGGCATTGTGGACTGTATCTGCGACCTGATTCCGGCAGTCAAGCCGCAGATCGCTATGTATGAACAGTTTGGCGTCTGTGGGCTGCAGGCATTTCAAAAAACGGTGGATTACTGCCATAATAAGGGTCTTGTCGTGATCGGGGATATAAAGCGCGGCGATATCGGCTCTACATCTGCGGCATACGCAGCAGGTCATTTAGGAAAGGTAACGGTAGGAAAAAACAAGTTTTCGGCATTTGACGAAGATTTTGCGACGGTAAATCCATATTTTGGAACAGACGGCGTAGGGCCGTTTATCGATGTATGCAGACAGGAGAATAAGGGCCTGTTTATATTAGTCAAGACCTCCAATCCATCCAGCGGGGAATTTCAGGACAGGCTGGTTGACGGCAGGCCGCTGTATGAATATGTAGGTGAGAAAGTGGCAGAATGGGGTGCGCAGCATATGGGCAGCTCATATAGTTATATAGGGGCAGTTGTAGGGGCGACATATCCTGAGGTCGGTAAAATCCTGCGCAGGGCCATGCCGCATACTTACATTCTGGTGCCTGGCTATGGAGCGCAGGGAGGCAGAGGCGCAGATCTGGTTCATTATTTTAACGAAGACGGCCTTGGTGCAATTGTCAATTCTTCCAGAGGAATTATAGCCGCATATAAACAGGAACAGTATGCGCGGTTTGCCCCGTCAGATTACGCAGAGGCTTCCAGACAGGCAGTACTTGATATGATCGCAGACATAAACGGTGCCTTAGAGGAGGCAAGGTAAAAAGGAGCGTGTACGAAAGAATGGCCCATAAATATAAAGAAGAAGCAGTTATTATTCATCAGGAAGAAATTTGTCCTGGAGTATACAGCATGTGGATGCATGCAGATAAAATTGCGCTGGAGGCAAAAGCCGGGCAGTTCATCGGCATATACTGTCAGGACGGCAGCAGGCTGCTGCCAAGGCCTGTCAGTATCTGTGAGATTGATAAAGATGATCTGGCAGTGCGCATTGTCTATCGTGTGGCAGGAAAAGGAACGGATGAATTTTCGCATATGCGTACCGGAATGCCGTTAAACATTATAGGCCCGCTCGGAAACGGTTATCCGCAGAAATCGAAAAAAGCATTTCTGATCGGCGGCGGCATAGGCATTCCTCCGCTCCTGCAGCTGGCAAAAGATCTGGACTGTGATAAGCAGATGATCTTAGGCTATCAAAATAGCGATACTTTTTTAAGCAGTGAGTTTTCGGAATATGGCTCTGTATTTGTGGCGACAGAAGACGGCAGTGTCGGTACAAAAGGGAATGTATTAGATGTGATCAAAAAGCAGGAGCTTACGGCGGATATAATTTATGCATGCGGGCCGCTGCCTATGCTGAAAGCGTTAAAGACATATGCATTAGAGCAGGGGATTGAGTGCTGGATCTCGCTAGAAGAGCGCATGGCATGCGGAGTCGGAGCCTGCCTCGGCTGTGTCTGCCGGTCTGTCCATAAGGACGAGCATACACATGTAAATAATAAGCGGATCTGTACAGAAGGCCCGGTATTTGTGGCAGAGGAGGTGGATATCTGATGAATACAAAAGTAACGGCTGCAGGTGTCACCTTTAAAAATCCGATACTGACGGCGTCAGGCACGTTTGGGGCTGGAGAAGAATATTCGCAGTTTGTAGATTTGAACCGTCTGGGCGGTGTGATTACAAAGGGAGTTTCGAATGTGCCCTGGGAAGGAAATCCGACCCCTCGGATCGCCGAGGTATATGGCGGTATGCTTAATGCGATCGGCCTGCAGAATCCGGGTGTGGATGTACTGATTAAGCGAGATCTGCCGTTCTTAAAAAAATATGATACAAAAGTGATTGTCAATGTATGCGGGAAATCGGTTTATGATTATCTGGAAGTGGTAGAAAAGCTGAATGATCAGCCTGTGGATCTGTTGGAAATCAACATTTCCTGTCCGAATGTCAAGCAGGGAGGCATCGCATTTGGACAGGCACCAAATATGGCAGCTCATATTACACAGGAAATTCGTAAGAAATCGAATAAGCCTGTTATTATAAAATTAAGCCCGAATGTAACCAATATTGCAGAGATGGCAAAAGCGGTAGAAGCAGCAGGAGCAGATGTCATATCATTGATCAATACATTGACCGGCATGAAGATCGATGTAAAGAAACGCAGGTTTGTGCTTGCGAACAAGACCGGAGGGCTGTCCGGGCCGGCAGTGCACCCGATTGCAGTGCGGATGGTATATGAAGCTGCACAGGCAGTAAAAATCCCGATTATCGGCATGGGCGGTGTTATGAGTGCAGAAGATGCGCTGGAGCTGATGTTGGCAGGAGCTTCTGTTGTGGCAGTTGGGACAGCGAATTTTACAAATCCGACAGCGACGATTGATATCATGAATGATATTCGACAGTTTATGCTGACAGAGGGAATACAGGATATTAATGAATTGATCGGTGCAGTGCATCAATAGGTGAAGGCCTAAAGTCAGACCTCCAGGAAAGGAGCAGGAGCTTTTTTCGTGGAGGTTTGCCATTCCTTTCTATTGTTTGAATGCAGGAGGAGATATGGACCATATATATTATAAAAAGGCACAGGCTGTCGTGGCAGAGGTGAAAAAGGCCGTAACCGGCAAGGACGGCTGCATTCAGAAGGCATTTGCTGCGATTCTGGCAGGCGGGCATATACTGATTGAGGATGTTCCCGGCACAGGCAAGACGACGCTTGCTGTAGCATTTTCAAAGGCAATGGATCTGGACAATCACAGGGTGCAGTTTACGCCGGATGTCATGCCGTCAGATATATTAGGATTTAATATGTACCAAAAAGAATCGGGCGGGTTTGTATACTATCCGGGCGCGGTAATGTGCAATCTGTTTCTGGCAGATGAGATCAACCGTACCTCTCCCAAGACGCAGTCTGCACTCTTGGAAGTTATGGAGGAGGGAGTGGTAACGGTAGACGGCGTGGGCCGTGAGGTGCCAAAGCCGTTTATTGTCATGGCTACGCAGAATCCTAAGGGCAGTGCGGGCACGCAGCTGCTGCCTGAGGCGCAGCTGGACCGGTTTATGATCTGCATGAGCATGGGGTATCCTGACGAATCCAGCGAGATTGATATTGCAAAAGGAAAAAGCGTACGGTCCGGCACAGAGAATGTTGCGTATGTGCTGAGCACACAGGAGCTGATGCAGATACAGGAAGAGATCGAGCAGGTATATGTGCATGATAATCTGTATGCCTATATCGTTCAGCTGTCGCAGGCAACGCGTGAAAATGCTTATATTGAACTGGGCATCAGCCCGCGCGGGTCGATTGCATGTACAAAAATGGCAAAGGCATGGGCCTTTATGCAGGGGAGGGAATATGTTATGCCGCAGGATATCGCGGAAGTGTTTCCTGACATTGCAAAACACCGGCTGCTGTTAAATACAAAGGCCAGAGTTACGCATGTGCCGCCGGAAGCAGTCATTGCAGAGGTTATATCCAGCGTACGCCAGCCGGTTTCTTATAAAAGCAGCAGACAGAATCTAAACAAAGGAATGGTAAGGAATGTTTAGTATTATCGCAGGAGCGGTCAGTACCGCAGTGATCTTTTATATCTCGGTTTTATATAAAAGCACGTCGCTTGCGCATATAGCATTTGCTTTAGCGGTGCTGCTTATACTGGCATGCCTGTTTCTGGTTTTTCGTATGTGTACGCTGTCAGCCAGGCTGATGCTGCCGATTGCGATTGCACAGTGCGGCAGTCCGGTAACGGTACACATTATCATAGAAAATAGGGGGCTGCTGCCATGTACGAAGTTTAAGTGCCTGCTGGATCAGAACAATCATTTTCTGCATATGCGCCAAAAACAGTGGATACGGGGCGGAATGGTTTTTGCAGGGGAAAACAGTTATCACGATAAGGCAGTATTTAAAGACTATGGCAGTTATGAGCTCGGCCTGTCAAAAATACGAGTTTATGATCTTACTGGGATCTTTTATATGCATAAGAAGGTAAAAAGCAGTGCGAACGTGCAGGTGATTCCCAGAATGCAGGAAATCGGCGTACATTTGACAGAATCTACAAGGAATTTTTTTGGAGATGCGGACGTATATGATGACTTCCATCCAGGAGATGACCACAGTGAGCTGTTTCAGATCCGCGAATTTCAAAAAGGTGACAAAATCCAGAGCATACACTGGAAACTGAGTGTGAAGGCAGACGAGCTGCTCGTAAAAGAACACAGTATGCCAAAAGCCTGTCCGGTAGTCTTTTTATTGGACTATAAAAACAAAAATCAGCGCAGGGCGGAGAATGTGAATGCGTATCTGGTAGTGATTGCGAGCATTTCATTTTCACTGATGGATGCAGGATGTCCGCATTATGCTGCATGGTACAGTACGATGCAAAAGGATGTCGTACGCGTGCGGGTGGATGACGAAGAAAGCCTGTATCTGTTTTTAAGCAGTTATATGGCGGAGACATTTGAGCAGCCGAAAGAGAATCTGCAGGAAGCTTATCAGGAAAAATACAGGGGAGAGAGGCATCTGTTTATGCTCCAGATTAACGAAAAGCTGGTGCTTAAAAAGAATCAGGATCAAATCGCTGATTTTGCAGTGAAAAATTGGGAAAAGCAGCTGCAGGAGCTGGAACTTATACTGTAATGACAAATAATGACCGGGAGGTGAATGCCGTTTGAAGCGTCAGCATATTCTGCATTCAAATAGATATGTGCATACTTATTCGCTGGCAGAGGCAGTGGCGAAAGCGCTTTATTTAAGCGCTGTTTCACTGCTTTGTTTTTATGCTTCGGTCTGGATGAGTTTCGATATTTTTCCAGACTGGGAGCTGACAGCGCAGGCACAGAAGTGGCTCTGCATAGTGGTATTGATCACCTCGGCAGTATATGAGATTGGAATACAGGCTCTGCCCAGGTATCGGGGAACTGCCCGTATGCTGGCAGCTGCTGTCTGTGGAATGATTTTTTACTTTTATGCAAAGGAACGCCGGATTGACCTGGAAGACGGGACATGTGCATTTGCAACGCAGTTTTTAGAAAAATTTAACAGGCATTTAAAGACTTCTTTTTATATATGGAAAGGCAGGGAGGAATATCTTGGCATGTCATTTGCCTTCTGCTGCATCTGTACAGCTTTGGCCCTGCTGCTTCTCGTACTGATTACCGGACGGCGTATTTTATTGCTGGCGATGCCCGCAGCTGTCCTGTCAGCGCTGCTGCTGGTCGGCTATGTCCCGCAGTGGAGGGGGCTTGCGCTCTTTTTTACAGCTGTAATGGTGGTATCTGCCGCAGAGGAAGACAGGCGAAAAAAAACGGTACATGCCCATATAGATGTGCGCAGCAGCAGGGCACATCAATGGTACTTAAAGTGGATTCCGGTAGTATGTCTGGCGGGCGGGTGTGCACTTCTGCTGTTACTGGGCAGTGTCGTGTTTGAAATGCCTGCACGAGAGCTGATGGATCAGGCACCCAGAGTGCAGGCATTTCAGAAAAACACAGAGCGCAGCCTGGAATCTGCCGTGCGGGGGTATCTTACGCCGTTTCGGGAAACGATTCATAACAAGGCTCCAAAATATACCGGGAAAGAGGTTCTAAAAGTGACTGCCTCTGTAAAGCCTGCGGCAGATGTGTATTTAAAGGGGTTTTATGGCACGGATTACCAGAACGGGGCATGGGTGTGCAATAAGAGCCGGTTTGAAGAAGCATGTATGCAGGCCGGCCTAGAACCGGAAGAGGCAGCGGCCCAGCTGTATCAGGCACCGTATGAGGCATTTTTAAATGGGGAAAGCCGTGCGTCATGGCAGTGGCAGATTCCAGATTCTTTTGAAAAATCACCCGACAGCTATATTACATACACTATAGAGCAGAAGGGGATGCTTTCTAAGTATGCATATCTGCCGTATATAATAGATTTTGAAAAAGACCGCAGCAAAGAGCGCCTGACCGGAGATGTGACAGTGCAAAAGGGATGGGGACAGAAAAAATTTACATTTGAAGGTTTTAACTATCCGATCCACGAGGCCGCAGACATTCAGATGAAGAATGTGGATAAGAAGCCTGTTTTTCAATGGTATGATGCATTTGCATTAAGCTCGTACATGGGGCTGTCTGATCAGGTAACGGATATAAGTACGTATCTGAATTCGTGGGAAACGTATCATGCAAGGCAGTATGTGCAGGATGAAAATGGTGATATAGTGTATCATCCGCAGGTCGGTACGACCGGCCGGGCAATTGAACTTATGCTGCAGAGCTACCAGGAGTATCTAGAGACTGTGGAGGGCCATGATCTTCAGATTAATCAGGTCCGTATGAGTGCTGCTGAAGTGATCAGCATGATATTAAAAAGGCAGCAGACATACAGCCTGAACCTGAGTGCGGTTCCTGCGGGCATGGATGCCGTTGATTTTTTCCTTATGAGCAGCCACGAAGGATACTGCGTGCATTTTGCGAGTGCAGCAGTCCTGATGATGCGTGAGGTGGGAGTGCCTGCCCGCTATGTATCAGGATATGTTGCAAGGCAGGATGAATTTGAATACAACAGTGACACAGGTGTATTTGAAGCACACGTAAAAGACAGCGGTGCACATGCATGGGCAGAGATTTATTTAAATCAGATCGGGTGGCTGCCAGTCGATGTGACACCGGGGCAAAGTGCTGCTCAGAATGAGAATGGTTCACAAGGCCAGGGAGACGAAACAGATCAGGAGCGGTCAGACTCTAATGAAACGGACGCTGATGAAACGAATGCAGACGAAACAGATTTAGATGAAACGAATGCAGACGATACCGATTTGGATGAAACAGATTTAGATGAAACGAATGCAGATGACAATGAGTCGGATTCTAATGCAGATGATCTGCCTGGGCAGGGTACATCGAACGGTCGAAAAGGCACAGGCTGGAAAAAATGGTTAATGACAGCCGCAGCTGCCGGAGCCATTCTTTTTGGCATAATAGCAGCCTGCCTGGCCATACGCGGTGCAGTGCGCCGTTATCAGGATGTATTGACAAAAGAATTAGAACATGGCAGATACCGCAGCGCAGTGCTTAAGATCAATCGAAGGATCTACCGGAAACAGCTGCTGCATGGCAGAATCCGCAGCTGGAATCTGACGGATGCACAATATGAGCAGCTGCTGGCAGCAGCATACGCAGGTTTTAAAGCAGCAGACTGGAAACGTTATATGTGCATTGTCAAAGAAGCAGCCTTTTCGGGAAAAGAGCTGCGGCAGGAAGACGCATATTTCTGTTATAAAATGTACAGAAAGCTGTAAGAGGCTGCGGGAGAAGCAGCCTATATTAAAATAGAGAAAGAAATTTAAAGAAAACGGTTAAATGTTTATGTACATAAACCGATATAAAAAGCAGGGGTATTTTTATTCATGGCAATAGAAAAATGGAGGGTTTAGCGTGAAAGAGACGACGCCGAGTGAAACAGAATGGCTTGTAATGGAAGTGATCTGGAATGCGGAGGGAGACATCATCGCCTCAGAAATCATTCAAAATTTGAAAGGGACGCTGGATGTGACTGCCAGGACAATTCGTGTATTGATCAACCGCCTGCTGTCAAAAGGGGTGATCGGATATAAAGTAGACGAAAAGGATTCGCGTGTATATCATTATTATGCGTTAAAAACAAAGGAAGAATGTCTGTCCGAAAAGCAGAACCGGTTTGTGCGCAATTATTTCGGCGGGAATTCTACGTTGGCGGTTGCAAGTTTTATAGAAAAATCACGGCTGAGCCGGGAGCAGCTGTCTGAACTGGAGCAGCTGGTAGAGAAGCTGAAGGATGAAACAATGTAAAGAAAGCTTTGGAAAAAATAAGAAAGAAGATAGGCTTAATGATAGAGTTTGTATTGGTATTCAGCATGATGAAGCTGGCCCGCACCATAATTGCCGCAACATTTTTTATGGCAGCAGCCTTAGCAGTGTGTCGTTTCTGCCGCAGCAGGTCATGGCGGCTGAAGCTGGGAATGCTGAGCATCGTGCCGTTAGCATGTTTTATGGGCTATTCGAAGGTCTTTTATATTCGCAGCATAATTTTAGTGGTCGTCGTGATCAATAAAATAGCGACAAAAGAAATGGCGGCATTGTACTTTGGATGTGCCGGTTTGCTGGCGGCAAGATATGTATATATTCATAAGAAGCTCGGGCGCAGGCTGAGATCTATGAGACACCTGCCGGAGCACGAATATCCAGAATATCTGAAAAAGAGCCGCGGGCCTGCAATAAAGGTGTATTTGTCAGATGATGACAATGCCGGGCCGTTTGCTGGCGGCGTAGTGCATCCATATATTGTCGTGCCGAGCCTGGTAAAAGACAGCCTTGCAAAGGAAGAATTTGCAGCGGTCTTATATCATGAAGCAGTGCATATTCGAATGGGCCATATATTGATCTTAAATATTTATTCACTGCTTAAAATAATCTGGTGGATTCATCCGCTTATATACCTCTGCGATGCAAAGCTGCGGGAAAACATCGAATACAGCAGCGATGAAGGGAGCGTTGTACTCGGCTGTTTAAATACTTATGAATACGGAAATGTAATCTTAAAGACTCTTCAAGCCCAAAATGTACGGAAAAGCCGCGTATGCATTATGAAAGAAGGCATAACAGCTTTTTCGGCAGACTGTTATGAGACATTAAAAAGGCGCGTAGAAAATCTGGGTATGATCAAAGGAAAAAGGGTCGTTTATCAGGAATATCAAAAGGAAAAGAAATGCCTGCATATGCGCATCGCGGCAGCAGTCGTAATGACTGCGGTAGTCATCACTGCGACATCATATCCGAGATATACAAAATTAAATGAAATCGCAGTTTACGACGACCAGCTAAAGCCAGTTATTTTTGATCTGGCAGCAGAAGGAATTTATGCGGACGCTTCAGATGATGAGTTTCATATTAGTGCGCAGGAATTTGATAAGCTGGCTGCCAGACACAAACTGCATGGGGAATATGTCGTATTTAGTTATGGTGCAATTATGAAACTGCCTGGTATCGGAGGCGGAGGACAGGCAGCAATGGTCAGCATGTCAGACCCGTCAGATGTGTTTTTGCTGGGCAGCGAAAAGTTGGCAGACCAGATCAAAATATTTGCTTTAAAATATTTGATGTAGAGCAATGATCAGAAAACTGTAGGAGTCGTTATAACTGCATACAGGAATAGAAGGGAGTAGTATTTATGAATGTAGGATTCCAGAATCTGAATCGTACGCTGCTGGCTAATACAGGCGGCATGAAAAGTACGCAGGATAAAATGGAGCGGCAGGAAAAGTGTGCGAGCCAGGTATCTTTTTTTGAAAAGCAGAAGGAAAACCTAAAGACGATGGCATGCAGCAGTCTGGAAGAAATTGCCAGAAAGCTTGAGATGTTTCATTCGTATGAAGATCAGATTGCAGCAGCAAAAAAGGCGTATAATAACAGCCAGATGATGTCTGTTCTGGATGAGGCCAGGGAGCGCGGCGAGAAAATCGCAGAAGCAGCCGAAGAGGCAGCACCAAAGACGCCGGAAGAGCGCAGGGAAGAAATGCTGGAGGAAGCTGCAGATTCCGAAGAGAGCAAAGGCATGCTGACCGAGCTTATGGAAGAAATGACAGAGACGGTCGAAGAAATGACAGAAGAAATGACGGAGGAAATGCTCGAAGAGAATCTGGAAGAAAGTGCAGCTGACGAATTGGCAGAAGGCGCAGCAGAAAGTCTGGGTGACGAAACAATAGGAGGTGCAGCACCTGATTCATTAGAAGAGGTGGTCGAGCAGAATCTGCTGAGGCGGCAGGAGGAAGACCCAGGAATATCGGTATTTCAGGCATTTGATGAAAAGAGTTTTCCATACCGCCATATTGATTATAGGCTGTAGCAGAATTTGAAACAGACGCAGATAAATTCCAGCCAGTGTCTGTAAATTGTCTTGGACAAAGTGCAGTATACCATATAAAATCTGCTGATCATAAGATCGGCAGAACAAAACCCCATATGTACGATTTAGCTGATGCTTACAGGCATGCCTGTAAGTGAAAGCTAAGGCGTGCATATGGGGTTTCCTCGTTTCCGCCAATACGTAATCTATTGTTAACAAAACGCTGCTTGTATGAGAACTTTAGTTGTTCATTTTTCGGAAATTAGTCTTATTTCTAGGAAAAATCTGTTGAAAAACCAAAAAAAGCACTAAATTTATTTCGTGTAATTCCGATATAAAATAAAATACATAAACCTAGGCATGGACTTGCCGGATAATATTACAAGGAGGTATTTAATTATGAACAAATTCTTTCGCGGCCTGTTGGTAATGGGCGCAGCAGCAGTGGTGACGGTTGGGAGTTCACTTGTACAGGTGAAGGCAGCTCCGATGGCGCCGACGACGATTACCGTACATTACGACACACAAAATTTAGGTATTGCTAAGGGAAATAACAAAAAGATTTATGTAGCGTCAACTACAGTAACGACTAGAAATGTAAGACAGCCGGATAAAACGATGAAGCCTGTTACAACAGTTAAGGCAGCAGCACCGGTTGTATATGATGCGCAGGCAACAACTACAGTAGAACTGTCTTCTTTTGCAGTTACAAAAGACAATTATATCAGCATATGGGGTGATAAGAATCCAGAGCCGATTCTTGTAAAAATCCCGGCAGTTAAGACAAAAATCAAAGCAGTTGTCAGTGCAGCTGACAACTCAGTTACAATTCAGGATACTACAAATCCAAAGGCACCTGTAAATTTAACAGATTCACTTGAATATTGTACTATGAACGGCAAGTGGACAGATATGACCAACGGCGCAACATTTGACAGCTTTTCAAAGCTGGGTGCTACTCTCCGCATTCGTATCAAAGCAACTGCGCAAAAGGCACTTGCGGCAGCAGATAAGGTCGTAGTAGGAACGGATGCAGAAGGCAATGCTGTAGAAGCATATGCTGCACCTGGAACATTTGCAGGTAATGAATTAAAAGCAAAGATTGCTAAAACAGCAGCTGGTCCAAAGGCAACTATTGATTACAATCTCAGAACAATTAAAATGCCTGTTACAGCAGAGTACCGCCTTACTGGCGCATCTGCAAATGCATTAGCAGCTTATACATCTGTTGAAGGCGATACACTGGCAAATGGCAAAAAAGCTGCCACAGCTACACTGCAGGTAGATAATCTGCTTAAATCAGTAACAGCCGGCGATTTTGATATCCGTACAAAAGCTACAGATAAGAAAGCAGCATCTCAGATCACAGAGTATCATTTGTATGCAGTTCTTCCTATTACAACAGTAGCAAGCAACGGTAAAGCTCCGGTAACAAGTGGAAATATTACAGATGTAAGCGAAGCGGTTGTAGGCTCTCCGGTTAATGCGTCAGGATATGCAAATCCGCAGGTACAGTGTACAAAGGTGACATTAAATTCTAGGACTATGAAAGGAACGGTTACTCTTCAGAATAATACGACTGATAAATATCAGATCGTTGTTGTTCCGGCAGCTTCGGGTGCAACAACCCCGGCAGCAAATGCAAAAGTAAAAGCAACTTTAAATCTGACTAAGGAAGGGGCAGCTAGGCCTTCAGTAGTTAATGTTGCAGTGGCAAGCGGTGATTTTATTTATATCCGTAAGATGGGTGATGCAAAATTAACATCATGGTCCTCACCATATGTATTCTTAGGCCGGGTAATGAATACATTCCCAGCAACAAACTAATTGCAGCTAAAATAACTAATTGTATTGATAGATTTCCAGCTCCAGCTGTATGGGGCTGGAAATCTTTTTTAAATAGGAATATACACTGGTACATACAGACGGGCCGGACTGCAGGAATGAACATTGCAGAATAATCTAAGAAGAGGTTGATAAATATGAAAAAAACAGCCAGATTTTTAATAACAGGATGTATCTGGGGAACCGTAATGATGACGGCAGCGTGCAGCAGGCCGCAGACAGAAGGCACTCCGCAGTCAACGGATGAAAATGAAAAGCAGGAGACACTCCAAAATACAGGTACTTTGGACGATGAAACTGCTTCTTCAGATGCAGGCGCACTGCGTACTGTTATGGCAGAATATGACGAGAATCTAAAAGCTATTTTGGGTGAAGGACTGATTTATGAGATTTTAGAAGATGAAGATAACAATACGCTGGCAATGATGGTAGCTACTTATAACGATGTGGCATTAGAAGACATTACAATTCCAGATACGGTAATCTATGAGGATAAAGAGTATAAGGTAACGGAGATCAAAGCTTCTGCCTTTGAATCGAATGCGCTGCTGCAGAAGATCACGCTGCCGGAAGGGATACGGAATGTCGGGGATAGTGCATTTTACAGCTGTCCGGAATTGACGGAGGTTGTCTTATCGGATACGGTAGAATCGATCGGGGAAAGCTGTTTTGCGGAATGTGGGAAATTGTCGGCGGTGACAATGTCAAAGTCCCTGATTTCAATCGGAATGGAGGCATTTTGTAACTGTACCGCTTTAGAAAGCATTATGATTCCGGCAAAGACAGCTTCGTTTGGCAGCGCTGTTTTTTATGGCTGTGAGTCGCTGGAAAAGTGTCTGATTGAAGAAGGCGTCTCACAGATCGGCGCAGAGATGTTTACCAATTGTTATGCGCTGAAGGATATTGATATACCAGATTCTGTAACTGTAATCGGGGAAGAGGCGTTCTGGTACTGCACATCATTAACAAATCTGGAATTATCGGAATACGTTATAACGATCGGAGATGGCGCTTTTTATGGGAGCGGGATTACAGACCTTACGATTCGTTCTGTATCGGTACAGCCTGCCGAAAGCATGCTCAGGGGCTGTGATGAATTAAAGACTATTTATGTGCCAAAACAAAATATAGCTTCTTATGAGTCAGCCTATAGCAGCAGAGGATGTGAGATCGAAGCAGTACAAGAATAGCTCTGAATATTATCAGATCTACCCCATAATTATATGATCAGTATAATTATGGGGTAGATTTTTGAAAAATATTGGTTTTCTGCTTCAAATGTGTTATACTGCTTATATAGTTAAGCGAATGAAAATAAGGGAAAGGGGTGAAGCTATGGGAGATGATCAGATACAGTGGCATCCGGGGTTTATGGCAGCAATGATTCTGGAATTTTTGCAAAATAAAGATGATCTGAGATTTGAAAAGGAATATAATCTAAATGTGAAACCGTTGGAAATTGATATGCTCATCATAAAGAAAAAAGCAGAGATGCAGATAGACAATGATATCGGACATATATTTCGGGGACATAATATTATAGAGTACAAAGACCCGGGCGAGCATCTGGATATTGACGTTTTTTATAAAGTACAAGGATATGCATGCCTGTATAAGTCATATGGAAAGACAGTAAATGAAGTCAGTGAAGACGACATTACCATGACCTTGATTAGAGAAACAAAACCTGTTGGGCTGTTCCGTTATTTTAATGAACATGGTTATCGGCTGAGCAATCCGGATCAGGGAATATATTATATAGAAGGCAGGGCATTATTTCCGGCACAGATTATTGTTTCAAAGGAATTAGAACCGCAGGCACACATTTGGCTGAAGGCACTGTCTGGAAAATTAAATAAGCAGAATATGCGCAGCTTGTTGGAACGGATCAAACAGCTGAACGGAAAGTATGAGAAAGAGATGGCAGATGCTGTTTTAGAAGTATCCATGAAGGCCAATGTAGAAGTGATGGAAGAATTGACAGGAGATGATAAGATGAGTGACGAATTATTACAGATTTTAGAACCTATTTTTGAACCGATTGTGAGTAAAAAAGTAGATGAAGCCAAACAACAGCTGATGCAACAAGGAATCGAACAAGGAATAGAACAAGGAATCGAACAAGGAATAGAACAAGGAATCGAACAAGGAATAGAACAAGGAATTCAAGGAACAGTTTTTGTTCTGCGCAGCTTTGGACATAATGACAATGAGATTAAGCTTGCGATTGCAAAGCAGTATTCACTATCAGAAGAAGAAACAAAGAAGTATGTATAAGCACTGTCGTATAGGAATCATTGAAACAAAGTGACTAGGAGATAATATTATGAAGATTATCGATGCGCATGCGCACATTGTGCAGTATATTGCGGGAACGGGTTCGCAGGGAGAGCTTAGGGCCTGTGGGGGAGGATGTGCCAGATATGCGACTGGACAGGTGATACAGATGATACCAGAAGAGATCGGGGCGTATGAGGCTGCTCCAGAGGCGCTGCTGAAGATTATGGATGCACATAAGGTAGAAAAAGCGGTGCTTCTGCAGGGAAATTATTTCGGATTTCAAAATCTGTATACTTATGAAGCGGTGCAGAAATATCCCGATCGTTTTGCGGGGGCAGCTGCTTACGATCCGTTCTGTGTAAAGGCAGAGCAGATCAAACAGTATTTGTTTGATGAATTGAAGTTTCGCATATTAAAATTTGAAGTAAGCAATGGTTCGGGACTTATGAGCTATCATCCGGTTATCGATCTGGACGGAGAGATTATGCATCAGGTATACAGTCATGCAGCAGACCATGAGCTTATTTTTGTGATTGATATTGGCAGGCCGCGCAATGCCTGCTGGCAGGTGGAGGCGCTGGCGCGTGCAGTTTCACGGTATCCGCAGATGAAATTTGTGGTCTGTCATCTGCTCGCGCCGCAGCTGGGTGATGGAGATTTGTTAAAGAGGTCTTTAGAAAAACTGGCTCTGGAAAATGTCTGGTTTGATCTGGCGGCATTATGCCTGAATTCAAAACCGGAAACATATCCATATCTTGCTGCAAGGGAATATGTAAAATATGCTGTGGATATTGTTGGAGCTGACCGGCTGATGTGGGGAAGTGATATGCCGTCTGCAATGACGAGAGATACTTATCAGCATTTTATAGATTTTATAGCGCAAAACCCACTGCTCCGCGAAGAAGAAAAAGAAAAGATCTTCTATGAGAATGCGAAGCAGGTGTATTTTTCTTAACATAGATCTGACTACTTAATTATGCAGCAGGCGGGCTAATGGATACTGGCTGTATCTGCCGTATGCTGGACGGGGTTCCATTTTTTATAGATAAACATAAACAAAGTAACTGCGAGGGCTGCAGACAGATAATCTGTAATCGGCTGTGCGGCTGCCAGCATGGCTGCAGAGTTGAATATGCTCCGAAATAAAAATAATACAGGCATATAAATAATACCCTGGCGGCTGATCGACAGGATCAGCGCAGGAAGGGCCGCTCCCGTGGACTGAATGGCATTGATAAATACGAAAAGCAGCCCCATAACTGGGCCGGAATAAATGTATATACGTGCAAAAGACATCCCGTAGCTGAATGCATCCGCATCATCGAGGAAGGCGTGAACCAAAGGCCCTGCACCGAGGTAGCAGATCACTGTCATCACGGCACTCAGTCCGAATGCAAGCATGAGGGAGAACTTCAGCACGGCTGCATAGCGTTCCTTATTCCCTGCACCAAAGCAGTAGCCCAAAATCGGCTGTATGCCGGTGCCGAGTCCGATCAGCAGCATAACTACGATCATATTTACCTTCATAGCGACGCCAAGCCCTGCGACAGCCATATCGCCATATTCAGACATGATATTGTTGACGACGATATTGGAAAGGCTCATCAGGATGCTGTTTAAAGACGCCGGAATGCCGATAGAGAGCACGCCTGCCGCAATGCCGCCTGCCGCCCTAAAATATTTTGGATGGATAGAAAGCAGTGCGTTTTTGGAAAGCAGGTGCCTGATGTAAAAGGCGGCGGAAAAGACATTGCCGAGCACGGTTGCGATCGCGGCACCTGCCACATTCCATCCAAAGCCGAGGATCATGATCGGGTCCAGCACGATGTTGATCAGGTTGCCTATGATCATGCCCATCATGGCAGTCTGCGCATTGCCTTCTGCACGGATGATATTGCTGAAGCTGTTGCTGATAATTAGAAACGGGATCGCGCCTGCCACAATATCCAGATATTGGGCGGTATAGCCCAGTGTGTCATCACTTGCACCGATCGCACGGCTGACAGGCTCTGCAAACACCCATATGGCGATCATGGCAATAACACCGATACACAGTCCTGTCCAGAAGCAGAAAGAAGAGGCATTTTTTGCTTTTTCTGAATGTCCCTCTCCCAGTGTTCTGGAAATCAGCGATGTGCCGCCGATGCCAAAAAGCATGCCTACAGCCATAAATATGAGGAATGCAGGTGTGGCTACGGAGACGGCAGCGACCATATAAGCGTTTTTTGTCTGTCCAATAAAAAAAGTGTCTGCCAGATTATAAATCAGAACCATAATCATGCTGACAATCGATGGGATGACATTGCTGATTACGGCTTTCGGCACAGGTGCATCTCTAAAAATTTCTGTTGTCTTATCTTGCATAGAATATTCTCCTTTCGTATTCCATTTATAGATATAAATTCATATCCAGAGTACAGACTGCTATAATTCTTTGAAAGCGTCGGCGTTTAGATTTTTATAAATCTGGTCAAGCAGCCTGGCCAGCAGCTTCTGTTCTTCGTCAGATATGCCGGAAAACATCTGCTGATGGAAAGCAGGGCATGATTTTGAGACATCTAAAACTATCTGACGGCCGCGGTCTGTCAGAGAGACCGGCTTGGCGCGGCTGTCCGCGGATGTACTGCTTCGGCAGATAAATCCTTTGCCTTCTAAGAGCTTTAACACATGGATCATGCTGGTGTGCCTGACATCAAAATACGCAGCGATATCTGAAAGCGTATGATCTGCATCTGCATGCTGTGCCAGATATTCCAATACATCAAGCTGGGTACTGGTCAGGCCGTATTTTTTAAATTTGCGGTTAAAGTCGTTCTCCAGCTGGTTATGAATTTTTTTCAAATAGCATCCGATTTCGTTCATCTGCAGTCTCCAATATGGATTTTATGTAGCAAGCTACATTTTATATCTATAAAATGGAATTGTCAATAGGAAAATACTATTTTAATCTGCAGACCGCAGCTGTTCCACGACACTGCCCTGATTCCAGAAACGGTCTGTGACGGCACAGATTACAGCGGCAGATATTATGCAGAATATGGAGGCCGCAGCGGCAGGCAGCAATGTAAAGTGGTATTTCATATACCATAGGTCAGCGGAAAGGTCTTTTACCAGCGTAACAGATAGAATGCTGCTGACAGCCAGGCCGATGATCCCTGCAAGTGCTGCATACATCAGTCCCTCATATATAATCAGCTTTAGCAGCTGCTTTTTTGTCATGCCTATGCTGCGCATAGAAGCAAATTCCATGCGTCTGGCAATTACGCCGGTCAGTATGACGTTGATCAGGTTCAGCAGTCCGATTGTGCCGATAATCAGTGAGACGGTAGTTCCGGCCAGTCCATAAGTCGTTTTCATCTGCATAAATTCTTCCTCTGCACTCAGCCGTGAAAGAACCGACAGGCCGTTTCTCTGCGCAGTCAGGTCAACGGCTTGGTTGACATCGTCAAATTTTCCGTCCTGCGCATTAAACAGACAGTGGATAGGCCCTTTCATCTGAGGAAACATCTTTAAAAATAGAGGCTCTGCAAACGCAAGTGACTCATATCCGCCTTTACTGTAGCTCATATTCAGCGAAATAGCAGTGCCGGCAACGGCCATGACCGTATATTTTTGTATCGTTCCGTTAATTTCTGCTTCAATCGTATCACCAGCATGAAATTCTGAAGTTTCATAGTAATATTCATCGCGGTCGGATAGAAAACCGGTTATTATAACATAATTGCCGCTGCAGAGCTTTTCATAATCGATCGATCCTTCTATGATTTTCAGTTTGGAAAGAGCATTTTCGTCATAGCCGTAAATCATTCTGTTACGGTCAAATTTTACAATATCGCTCGGCGTTTCTATACCGTTAATGGATATAACCTTAGCCAGATCCTCCTGCTGCTCTGTAAGCTCGTCATCCGGCAGCATATTGCAGTACACCTGGCCAAAATCCACCACGCCGTCTAGGTTTTTCAAAGTCTGTGCGGCATCTTCCGGGACTATTTTTTGAAAATCCTCCGAAGATGTTTTTAAATAAGCGGCATTTCTGACATCAAAATCTGCAATTGTCTGATGCTTTACATAGGTCTGCTCATCCATATTTTGTACATAGTTCTGCACACTGTTTAAAAGTACTGCACTGAGCGAAAGAGAAGTAACGACTATTGCCGTTTTTATCTTGTTTCTGCTCAGGTTGCCTAATGCCATGGAGGCGATCCGGTGTCTGGAAGCTTTCCCGCGCTGATGCGTTTTTTTGCTTTTGGCGGCAGTATTATATTTTAGAGCCTCGATCGGTGAGATTTGGCCTGCGATCCTGCCCGGCCTGCTGCAGCTGATTCTGACTGTAAACCATGTGAACAGGGCGGACAGCAGCCAGATCCATACAGGCGGCACGATAAAGGATGTTTCCGTAAAGGAAGAATTGGACATAAACAGCCACCAGAGCAGGCCGTTTCCGATAAACAGCCCAAGAATAAGTCCGATCGGTATGCTTATAAAGGAGAGCAGTGTGCCCTGGCGTATGATCATATAGCGGATCTGTCTGGGTGACAGCCCGATTGTCTTTAACTGGCCGTAGAGGCGGATATCTTTTTCCACAGATATTTTAAATATATTATAAATAATAAGATACCCGGCAAGTAAAATAAGCAGTGCTGCAATACAGGCCTGTAAAAACTCCTGTGCAGAATCCATGGACTGAGTCCCATAGACGGGATTGATATGGTGGATTAAAAATCCGTCTTCGTTTCGTTCGGCGTCAGGATCATATCCGGCCCTTTCTACGATTTTATCCAGCGTTTCGGAAATATTTTTTTCGCTGGCAAAGCTGCCTCTTACGTCATAGTTTCTGTTGCGGTACACGGCATATACGCCGTCCATAAAAGACACGGCTTCATCTACAAAGCTTTCAGATACCAGCAGCGAGGACTGCTGTTCATGGCGCATTCCTTTCCAAATGCCGCAGACAGTCATCTGCCTTTCCAGAATTTTTTCTCCTGCCGTATACTGCAGCTTAAATGAGCTGCCAGTTTTATATGGAAGGCCCAAGAGCATGAGTACTTCGGAGTCACAGGCAATTTCATCGATTTTCTGGGGATAATGGCCTTCCTCCAATGTCATAAAGCTGTTTTGGGCAGCGGATTCATCGGCCCAGCCGGCTATGGCAGTCATATAATTTAATTCTGGATTTAATACGTTTGAAACATACCGTTCGACTCCGGCCTTTGTAAATTCCGGGTAAGAAACGATCTGCTGTGCCTCTTCTTTTGTCAGGTTTTTGATCGATACCATGAACTTTGTGCCTGACTGGCGCAGCAGCTGGTTTCGAATATTGATCGAGGAGCCTTCGAAAGCCGTAGTGAGCGACATAAATAAAATAGCTGTCAGTGTAATGGCAAAGATGGCTATTGTATTGCGGCCTTTATTGGCCTTTAAGCAGCTGTCAGACAGTGTTTTTATATTTTTTTTGTTATTGTTTTCAAGCATTTTCATGTGGAAACCTCTTTTCAAAATAAAATTACTGGCATACGATGCGTCCGTCTTCAATCTGAATCATGCGGTCTGCGATCTGAGCCAGCTCGGGATTGTGCGTAATCATTACAAGTGTCTGTCCAAACTCCGTGCTAGTCATCCGCAGCAGCTGCATGACTTCCAGAGAAGTTTTGGAATCTAAGTTCCCGGTCGGCTCGTCTGCCAGAATAATCGCAGGCTTGCCGGCTAACGCTCTTGCAATCGCTGCCCGCTGCTGCTGCCCGCCGGAAAGATTGTTGGGCAGGTTGTCCAGTTTTTCTTCTAGGTGCAGCAGATGGATGATTTTCTGGACGTACTCCTGATCTATTTTATTGCCGTCCAGCTCCAGCGGCAGCACAATGTTTTGGTATATGTTTAAGATTGGTACCAGATTATAATTTTGGAATACAAATCCTATGTTTCTTCTACGGAAAATCGTCAGCTGCTCATCATTCATCTGGGCAATTTCTTTATTTCTGATTTTGACGCTGCCGGAATCCGGCACATCCAGGCCGCCCAGCATGTTCAGCAGCGTAGACTTTCCGCTGCCGCTCGTGCCGATGACAGATACAAATTCACCCTGCTCTACAGATATGCTTATGCCGTCCAGTGCTTTTGTAATATTTGGTTCCTTTCCGTAATATTTTTTCAAATCCTTAGTTTCTAAAATACAGCTCATGTGGATTCCTGCCTTTCTAAATGAAATATGTACTGCTTTAATGTAAGCCGAACTGTTCTGCTGTAATCAGCATACAAAAAGATTATCTCAAATTGTTCTCAAAAAAGTAACAATTCTGAGATAATCTCAGCTTTAAGGTGTGATGAATGATCGTATCAGCCGGATACAGGGAGATTGATATATACTTCCGTTCCGACGCCTGATTTTGAGCATATTTCAATAAATCCGTGCTGATTCATGACAATTTCCCGTGCCAGATACAAGCCGATTCCGACGCCTTCGATCTGGGCGGATTCTGGTTCGCGGTAAAAACGCTTGAAAATGTCAGGAATGTGGGATTTTGCAATTCCGCGTCCAT
The DNA here is from genome assembly GCA_910586445.1 of uncultured Eubacterium sp. Lineage (GTDB taxonomy): Bacteria > Bacillota > Clostridia > Lachnospirales > Lachnospiraceae > Eubacterium_J. Next base: position 122,007 of record CAJUHV010000001.1, on the reverse strand, counting down.
TGTCTTTTATTTTGATTCTTACAAAAAAGTCTGTTTTTCCGGCGCTGATCTCTATGCGGCCGCCGTTCTGGGTATATTTTACACTGTTATCTAAAATATTAAATACGCCTTCCAGCGTCCAGCGCTCATCAAAGTATGCAGACAGCCCTTCTTCGCAGGCGGCAGTGATTTCTATGTTTTTTTCTTCGGCCTTTAGCGCAATGTCGCAGACTGCCTGTGCAATCAGCTCATAGATCGAGTTTATTTCCGGCTGTACACAGATCAGGCCCGTTTCCAGCCGTGACATGGTAATCATGCTTTTCATAAAAAATTCCAGTTTGTCGGCCTGATGCTCTGCGGCCAGAAGGAACTCTTTATGCTTTTCTGCGTCAAGAGATTCTCGTTCCAGCAGATTGTGGTACATCCGTATGCTGGCGATCGGTGTCTTTACCTGATGGGATATGTCCGATATGATCGATTCCAACTGCTTTCGCTGGCGCAGGTTCTCTTCAGATCTTTTTTCTACAAATTCGCAGAGCTGATATACTTTCATCTGTATTTTTGCGGGCAGTGTCTCTAAGTCTTTATAAAAGTCAAAATCTTTTTTTAAGATGCCTTGTCCGACTCCTTTTCCAATAGAATCCAGACAGTCTAAGATCTGTGTAGTATAGACGATAAGGCTTTGTCTGATATAAACCGCGGTACCGATGGCTGCCAGAAAAAGCAGCAGGGAGATTGTCAGTAATATTTTTTCCATTGATACCCCATCCCGTAAAGTGTTTTGATGTATTCATGTCCGTCGGATTCGATTTTTTTGCGCAGCCGGTTGATATTGACCGCTACAGCGTGTTCATCTACAAAGTTACCGCTGTTGTCCCATATTTTCTCAAGCAGCAGACGCTTTGTCATGACTTTGTCCGGGTCTGCCGTCAAAAGACGCACGATTTTATATTCCGTAGGGGTCATCAAGAGCGGGTTTCCTGCAAGTGTGGCAGTCAGCCTGTCAAAGTCGATTTTTAAATAGCCGTCGTCATATAAATGTCTTTCGTCTTTTGCGCCGTTTTTACGAAGCGCCGCCTGGATTCTGCGGTGAAGGATCGGCATTTTAAAAGGCTTTGTAATATAATCGTCCGCACCACAGTCAAAGCCTTTCATTTCGTCCGTATCCATATCCCTCGCTGTCAGAAATATAATAGGAATATCCATTTTAGACTTTACATGCTGGCAGAATTCAAATCCATCCCCGTCCGGCAGATTCCCGTCCAGAAGGATCAGGTCGGCGGCAGATTCGCTTAAAAGCTGCATTCCTTCTGCTAATGTATAGGCGGAATAGACTTTGTAGCATTCCATCTCCAGATCGTAGGTCAGTCCGATATTTAAATCCTTGTCATCTTCGATTAATAGTATTTTTTTCATTCTGCTCATTTCCTAATATCTAAATTTTTTTGCCAGTTACCTAAATATCTAAATTCTTATTGTTAATATCCTAAATATCTGAGTTTTTTTGTTGATTTTCAGACACAAATAATTATAAAAATAATTTGCTGTGCATACATGGATTCAGAATGCCGGCAGCAGTATCAGTATAATCTCTCACTGCGCTTCTGTCAATTTCCACCCTGTCCCAGCATGGCACTAGAGCGTGTCCTCAGCCTGCAAAAGGCAGCAGTTCCACTTTTTTTCAGCAGCACTTCACCGCTGAGCAGTATTGACAAACTTCAAATTGTTTGATATTATACTGAGCAATGGGGAATAGCAGATTCCTTTTTTAAATTAGGATAAGGAGTTGTAGGTATGTTAAAGTACATAGCAAAACGTATTGGGCTTGCAGTTGTAACGATATGGGCAGTTGCAACGATTACATTTTTTCTAATGAATTTAGTTCCCGGCGGACCGTTTCTTTCGGAGAAGGCGATCAGTCCTCAGGCGACGGCTGCCTTAGAGGCAAAGTTTGGTTTGGACAAGCCATTATTTCAACAGTATCTAACATATATGGGCGATGCCCTGCGGGCTGATTTTGGCGACAGCTTAAAGCAGCGCGGGTGGACCGTTACAGATCTTATTTTATCGAGATTTCCAGTATCAGCCAGACTTGGCGGTGTTTCTGTATTAGTTTCTCTTTTGCTTGGAATACCTCTGGGCTGTATTGCAGCATTAAAAAGAGGTAAATTTTTAGACAGCTTAATCAGCGTGATTGCTACATGTGGAATAGCAGTTCCTAGTTTTGTAATCTGTACGCTGCTGTTGTATGTATTTGGTGTCAATCTGCAGATACTGCCTACGATGGGGCTGACGACATGGCAGCATTATGTGATGCCGGTTATGGCACTGTCATTTTATCCGACGGCATATATTATGAGGCTGATGCGTTCCTCCATGCTGGATGTTCTCGGACAGGATTATATGCGAACTGCCAGAGCAAAGGGCGTGTCCGGTTTTCTGATACTTTTTAAACATGCACTGCGTAATGCAATACTTCCGGTAATCACTTATGTAGGCCCGATGCTCGCCTATACGGTGACAGGCAGCTTTGTAGTTGAAAAAATCTTTACAATTCCAGGCCTCGGCGGCGAATTTATCCGTGCGATCAACGGCCGTGATTATACGCTGATTATGGGGACTACGATTTTCCTTGCGACACTGATTATTGTCATGAATGTAGTGGTAGATATCGTATACAAGATCGTAGATCCAAGAATTAAATTAAAGTAAGGAGAAAGCAGTGATGAAACAAAATCCATTAAGTTTTCAGTTAAAGCTTAATCCTGACGATTTTCTGCCTGCTACAGAGGAGGAAAAGCAGAGTCAGGTTATTATGAGAGAGAGCGTGAGCTTTTGGAAAGACGGAGTGCGCCGTCTTGTGAAAAATAAAGTAGCTATGGTAAGCATTGTAGTCATTATACTTGTTATGATTTTTTCCTTTATCGTTCCTGCTTTTTATCCGTATTCTTACAAAGATCAGATGAAAGGCGCAAATAATCTGGCACCGATGGAATATTCGGCAGATGAGCAGGCGCGCATCGATGCCGGGGAAAAGGTATTTCCGCATATATTCGGCACGGATAAAATGGGCCGTGATTATGCCATCCGTGTTATGATGGGGAGCCGTATCTCCCTCCTGGTAGGATTGATTGCAACCGGCATTATTTTGATCATAGGATCAGCATACGGTTCGATCGCAGCATTTTTCGGCGGCTGGGTGGATCTGGTCATGATGCGTATCGTAGATGTTATATATACGGTACCTGATATCCTGCTGATCGTTCTTTTGGCATTTGCACTGAATGCACCGTTAGAGGGCCTGAAAGATGTTCCAGGATTTGCCTGGGTCGGCGTTGTCGGCAAAAACCTGATCAGTATTTTTATTGTATTTGCACTTTTGTACTGGGTCGGCATGGCGAGAATGGTCAGAAGCCAGGTGCTGATGTTAAAAGAAAGTGAATATGTGACGGCAGCAAGGGCGCTCGGCGTCGGCAATGGCAAAATTATTAAAAAGCATCTGCTGACAAACTGTATAGGTACGCTGATTGTTACAACTACGCTGCAGATCCCTTCTTCCATATTTACAGAGAGCTTTTTGAGCTTTTTAGGAATGGGTGTCGCCGTTCCGCTGCCGTCGCTTGGAAGTCTGGCGAGCGATGCGATCAACGGTATGAATACATATCCATACCTGCTGTTTATACCTGCTGTTTTGATCAGCTTAATTATCCTCAGCTTTAACCTGCTGGGAGACGGACTGCGGGATGCATTTGATCCAAAACTGAAAAATTAAAACAGCTGTAATTTTGGAGTGAAGATCATGCTGTCTGGCAGCTTATGCGGCTGTTTATGGGAGGCGCAGTTAAATCGCATGAATATGCAGCATATTGCAAAAAGCAGCATGCTAGTAAATATTTGGAAAACAGTACAGTAAGAGGCGTATAGGGGTTTGTATACGTGCTGTGCGGAAATGAGGAATATATGTCAAATTATCTTGTTGATATAAAAGATGAGCGGCTTTCCTTTTTTACTCCGGCAGGGGAAGTAAAGGCATTGAATAATGTATCGATTCATCTAAAAGAAGGGGAAGTATTAGGCATCGTAGGGGAAAGCGGCTCCGGCAAGTCGGTAACGGCATACAGCCTGATGGGGCTGACAGCCTATCCGGGAAAACTGGTCGGAGGCAGCCTGGAGTTTAACGGTCATCATATTGAGCAGATGTCTGAAAAGGAAATGCGCAAGATCCGCGGAAATGAGATCTCAATTATTTTCCAAGATCCAATGACGAGCTTAAATCCTGTTTATACAATAGGCAATCAGATTATGGAGTCCATTCTTCTCCATACCGATAAAAATAAAGCGCAGGCAAGGGAACGTGCCAAAGAGCTGTTAGAGCTGGTAGGCATTAATGAGCCGTATAAGCGTTTAAAGCAGTACCCGCATGAGTTGTCAGGCGGTATGCGCCAGCGTGTCATGATCGCAATTGCACTGGCATGTGAGCCGAAGCTTTTGATTGCGGACGAGCCGACTACGGCACTGGATGTGACGATACAGGCGCAGATTCTGGAATTAATGATGGAATTAAAGACAAAGCTCGGCATGGCGATTATTATGATAACCCATGACCTGGGAGTTGTTGCAAGCATGTGTGAGCGTATTGCGGTAATGTATGCAGGCAGGGTGATTGAATATGGTACTGCAGATGACATTTTTTATCATCCAAAGCACCAGTACACAAAGGGACTGATCCGTTCTATCCCGAGGCTGGACGCAAAAGAGCATGAGAGGCTGATTCCGATCGAAGGTACGCCGGTTGATCTTTTAAATCCGCCAAAGGGCTGTCCGTTTGCGCCAAGATGTGACGAATGCATGAAGATCTGTCTTAGGGAGATGCCGCCGGTTTCCAATTTTGGCGAAGTCCATTATACCCAGTGCTGGATGAACCAGAAGGAGGAAATGGAGAAAGGAGCTGCAGATGAGTGAGAAGCAGAGTAATTTCATACAGGTAGAACATTTACAGCAGTATTTTCCCGCAGGCGGCTATGGTAAAAATAAAAAATATATACAGGCAGTCGATGATGTATCCTTTACGATACAAAGAGGTGAGACATTAGGGCTGGTCGGTGAGTCAGGCTGTGGAAAGACCACGACCGGACGTACACTGCTGCGCCTGTATGAGCCTACCGGAGGCAGGTTTGTATATGATAATAACGTTATATTTGATGTAGATAAAAAGACCTTTGTAGATATGCTGCCATACCGTAAAAGAATGCAGATCGTATTTCAAGATCCGTATGCGAGCCTAGACCCGCGTATGACGGTAGGTGATATTGTAGGTGAAGCCATCGATGTCCACAAGATGGCGGCAAACAGCAAAGAGCGCTACGAGATTATTATTGAAATGTTAAGGCGTGTCGGCTTAAATTCGGAACATGCCAATCGATATCCGCATGAATTTTCCGGCGGGCAGAGACAGCGTGTCGGCATTGCAAGGGCGCTTGCGGTAAGGCCGGAATTTATCGTCTGTGATGAGCCGATTTCCGCTCTTGACGTATCGATACAGGCACAGGTAATCAATATGTTTGAAGACCTGCAGGAAGAAATGGGGCTGACCTATTTGTTCATTGCACACGATCTGTCTGCGGTAAAGCATATCTCAAACCGGATCGGTGTTATGTATCTGGGCAGAATGGTAGAGCTGGCGGACAGCTATGAGCTGATTACGCGCCCGCTGCACCCGTATACAAAGAGCCTGATTTCCGCCATACCGATTGCAGACCCGGATATAGCAAAGGCAAGCAAGCGTATTGTGTTGGAGGGCGATGTGCCCAGCCCGTTAAATCCGCCGTCAGGATGCCGTTTCCGCACCAGGTGTCCGTATGCCACGAAAAAATGTGCTGAGCAGGCACCAAAGTGGCACGAAGTGGAAAAAGGACATTTTTCTGCATGTCATCATATTGACAAGTTGGGTTAAATGTGGTAAACAAGATAATGGACGCTGCAAACACGTTCATGTTTTTATAAATTTTTTAAAGGAGGAAAAAATATGAAAAAGAAAGTAATCGCCTTGTTAATGGCAGTTACTATGGCTTTTGGTCTGGCAGCATGCGGCAGCAGCCCAGATGCCTCAGACGGGGGGGATAAAAATTCCACAGATCAAGGTTCAGAAGACAAAGGCTCTGATGATGCAGGTAAAGATTCATCTGCTGATTCAGGAGAAAAGATTTTATCCGTTCAGATCGGGCCAAATCCAGAGACAATAGATCCGGCTTTAAACAGTACGGTTGACGGCGGCAATATGCTGCTTCATGCGTTTGAATGCCTGCTGACAATTGATCAGGAAGGACAGGTTGCCGAGGGACAGGCAGAGAAATGGGAATCAAGTGACGACGGACTGACATGGACTTTCCAGTTAAGGGACGGCTTGAAATGGTCTGACGGTTCTGACCTGACAGCAAATGATTTTGTATATAGCTGGAAACGTGTATGTGATCCAAATGTGGCTTCACCTTATGTAGACACTGTGCTCAGCATGGTAGAAGGCTTTGATGAAGCAGTAGCAGGTGATCTGGATGCACTGCAGGTAGAAGCAACAGATGATAAGACATTGGTTGTAAAGCTCAGCGCTCCATGTACATTCTTTGACAAGCTGGCTGCTTTCGCTACATTGAGCCCTGTTCAGCAGGCTACAGTCGAAGCAAACGGTGATAAATGGGCTACAGCGCCAGAGACTTATATTTCAAACGGGCCGTTCTATATTGCTGAGTGGGTTCCTAGCTCTTATCTTTTAATGAGAAAGAACGAAAATTACTGGAATAAAGATGCAGTAAAGCTGGATGGTATCCGTTTTAACTTAATCGAAGATGCAAATGCAGCATATAGTGCATACAAGACGGGTGAAATTTTAATGATCAAAGATGTTCCTACAGAGGAAATCCCGTCTCTGCGTGAAAACGACGACTTTTATGTAGAGCCGATTATCGGCACATACTACCTGAGCCTTAATCTGAACCGTGAACCGTTTAACGATCCAAAGGTACGTAAGGCAATGAGTCTGGCTATTGACCGTGAATATGTAGCAGGTACATTAATGCAGGGCACATACTCTGCGGCCGGCAATTTCATTGGGCCAGGCTGGCTTGATACAGACGGCAGTGAGTTTATGGAAAATGCAAACGGCGGTCAGCCTTATATGGATAATTCCGATTATGAAGCTAATCTGGAAGAAGCAAAACAACTTCTGGCAGATGCAGGATATCCAAACGGGGAAGGACTTCCATCCTTGAAATATTCTACAAATGATACTGCTTATCATAAAGTAGTAGCAGAATACCTGCAGCAGGCATGGGCAGGAATCGGCATGGATATTCAGGTAGAGATCGTTGAGTGGGCAAGCTTTACACCGCTCCGTCGTAATGGTGATTTCGATTCTTCCCGTAATGGCTGGGTAGGAGATTACAGTGATCCGTCTAATATGTTAGATGTATTATTCTCATCCAATGGTAACAATGATGGAAAATACAACAATGCAGATTATGATGCAGCAATGAAAGAAGCACGTAAGACAATTGATCCAGAGAAACGTTCGGCAGCTCTTCATAAAGCAGAAGACATCCTGATGGAAGACATGGGATGTATCCCGATTGCTTATTACAATGACTTCTGGCTGCAGAGCAGCAAGGTGACAGGTTCTTGGCATTCTGTATTCGGATACTGGCATTTCATGTATGCAGACATTGCAGAATAATTTTGTATACAGGAACTGTTCATAACTGTAAAGCATAAAGTAAGACAGCAGTAAGCAAAGCAAAAAAACATAGAAGGTATAGAAACCGTATAAGCATAAAGCACACAGCGCGGGCGTTCTATGTTATGAAAAAAGCAGAGAACTGTGAAATCATAATAGATTCTGCAGTTTCTCTGCTTTTTGTTTTGAAGTTTTTTATTATTTCTAGAGCGTGTTTGAAAAATGCTTTCCGTGAGATGTGCTTCACAGAAAGCATTTTTCAAACACGCTCTAGAACAGGTCTGCCGCTTCATCCAGTATTCCTGCCATACGCAGCAGATACCGGGCGTTTGTCGTCGTAGATCTTCCTTTTCTTATCTTGTAGTCAAAATGTATTTCATTTTGTTCGTAATATTCTGTAAAATGGTAATTTTCAGCCTCAATCTGTTCATCATATTCCAGATCGCACAATTCCAGGTCGTGTGTAGTAATCATAGTCAGCGCAGTCGGCTGTGACAATGTTTTTACGGTTGCCATAGCCGCATATATGCGGTCTTTGGAATTGGTGCCTTTGTAAATCTCATCAATCAGCGAAATCATAGGCACATGTCGGCGTCCTGCGTCAATCATTCTTTTTATGCGCAGCAGCTCTGCATAAAAGGTAGATATGCCCTCGCTGACATTATCCTGTGTACGCATGGAAGTATATATTTCCATAAAAGAAGCATGAAAACTCTCAGCCGTACAATAACCGCCGGCATAGGCCAGTACGAGGTTCAAGCCGATGCTGCGCATAAAGGTAGTCTTTCCTGACATATTGGAACCGGTAATAATGCACGTCCGGCATCGCAGGTCAAAATCATTACCGACTGCCGCGGATTCACGAATCAGCGGATGCTGTATTAAGGTGCCGGATAATTGGGGCCGTGTCTGGCTGGATAAATCCGGCATTGTGCATGTATTTTTGGTACGGCTGATAACGCCCAGGCTGATCAGCGCTTCGACCCTGCCGATAGCGGTCAGCCAGACTGGTATCAGGTGTTTATATTTTTGTTTCCATGCTAAAAACCGCCGCACACAGTAAAAATCGTATAAAAACAGGCTGTTGTATAGTATCAGAGCAAATAAATTGTGCCTGGTGACTACGGAGTCCGCGAGTTTTTCCAATTCCTTAAAAGCATTTGAGGCAGTATGAATGTATGCATCATTTTTCTGGCATTTCTTATTAGAAGTGTTTTTGGGGAAACCGGCAGGGTCTGTGTCTGGACTGCCATAGGTCAGGTCATTTTGGAGCGCTTTTAAATAAGGACTGTCAAATGAAGCCTGTTCAATCAGTTCCATCAGCCTGCGGTACGGAGCAATTGTCCGGTTCATTTTATATACCGGAGTGAGCAGGCTGTTGTGATGATGATACGTCAGCAGAGCCGCAAGCAGCTGTATAGTCATAAAGAGCATGGCTGAAGGCGCGGCGGCCTCCCGGTAAATATTTAGTATCGCAGCTGCTAAAAGCAGCAGTGTAACGGCAGGAACTATAATGCTGATATATTCAGCAGGCTTAATCGTACTGGCCTGCCTGCCTGATTTTGACTGTGCATGTTCATGTGACTGCTTCTGGTCACGGGTATCTAAATCTAATGACAGGGCCTTAAAAAAATCCTGCATAATCTTTTGGGCAGCATCATAGCCAAGGCTTCGCAGGCTCCGTGCAGCTGTCTCAAACTGCATGGTGAACTCCGGCCTGGAAGAGGACAGCTCGGCTACGGCCTGCTGCCTTGTTTTTATTTCAGCGATGTCTTTTTGCGCCTTATCCGGGCCCCTCAGCCATTCAGCCAGCTGATCCTGTCCGTAAATAGTACCTGCTGTGCAGATATATTGAAAAAGAGAGTGCTTTCCAAAAAGGTCCAGATCCTCTGCTTCTAAATCTGCCTCTGAAATGCCGCTGTCCGGCAGGGAATTATCATTTATATAATGCTTTCCGTCTGATGTAAAAGACTTCCATTCGTCGTCAAACCGTGCTAAGTAGTCTTTCAGCACCAGACAGTAATTTGTCAGATCGCTGATCTGCTGTTTGAGCCGGTTATGATAACGTATTAATATTAGAAAAGCAAAAACAGCTGCGGCAGCAGAAAAATAACATAGAATCAGATTATTTTCATATGCACAGAAAAAAAGTACTGCTGCGGTAAAAAATGAGAGGCCGCGCCAGAATGAAATCCGGCTGCATAAAGATCTGGCTTGATTTAATTTCGTTTCTTTTTGTTCCAGATCCCTGGTATATTCTTGATAGTGTGTATTTAAATTCATAGATTCCTCCTTTGTTAAATTATCGGAAAAGGCGGAGAGGTTGTCAAGAGAAATGTAAAATAATAACGCTGTCAAAAGTTATTGCTTTTTGTGCATGAAGATTTTATTATTATAAATATGATAGAATAAAATATATACCAGTCAGAAAAATGTATTTAAAAGAACACGGTTTAACGTATTTTAATAATAGGAGAGAGGCAGCAGATATGAGTCAAAAAGTCTATGAATATGAATCACTTATTTATAATGCAGAGCAGAAAGGCGGTGCGTATGTGATCTTTCCCTATGACCTTAGGGAAGAATTCGGAAAAGGAAGGGTAAAGGTACACGTTACTTTCGACGGGGAGCCGTATGACGGCAGCATTGTGAACATGGGTGTTAAAAATGAAGATGGCAGCATCTGCTATATTATCGGCATACGCAAGGATATACGCGCACGGATTGGAAAGCAGCCAGGGGACAGGGTGCACGTTACGGTGGCACAACAGCAGCTATAAGCTGCGTATTTAGGTAATGCGCATTCAGGCAATGCGTATTCTGCAGGGGGATTTATGAAGACGATTTTAATTGCAGATGATCATGAGCAGATTTTAGATGTGTTAAAGCAGTATGCACGTAAAGAGGGCTATGATGTATATACTGCAAAGACCGGTACTAAGGCATTGGAGGAGTTTGGACAGCGGGAATTTGACGCGATATTGCTGGATGTAATGATGCCGGAAATGGACGGTTTTGAAGTATGCCGTCAGATCCGCAGCAGATCCATGGTGCCGATTATTATGATTACTGCGCGCGGAGAGGACTTTGAGCGCATTATGGGGCTTGATATCGGGGCAGATGATTATGTGGTAAAGCCATTTTCGCCGTCAGAGGTGATGGCAAGGCTGCGGGCAGTGCTGCGGCGCATAAATGCAGCAGAGACGGGAGCCAGGGAGCAGTTGGTAAAAGGCAATCTGCGCATATCAATGGATAAATATCAGGCTGTGGTCGGCGGGCAGCAGGTGCCGCTGACGAAAAAAGAAACAGAAATTTTATGGCTGTTATCTTCACATGCGGGAACGGTATTTACAAGAGAACATATTTTAGATTCCGTATGGGGATGTGACTATTATGGGGATGAAAGGACTGTGGATACCCATATCAAACGCCTGCGCGCAAAACTGGAAAAATACAGTCAGCCGGACTGGGAGATTGTCACGGTACGGGGCGTCGGATATAAATTTGAGGTATGCCATGAGTAAGATCACGAATAGGCTGTTCAGATATTTTGCTTCACTGTTGTTATTATTTGCAGCCACTGCATTTGCAGGATTTTCTTTGTCGCTGCTTTACCAGACATATAAAAGCCATGAGCGGGATTTGAAGGAACGTGCGGAAACGATTGCAGGACAGCTGGAGCAGTTTATGGAGACCGGAGGGCCGAAACAGGGGCGGGGAGCATATCTGCGTTTTGTGGATGACATTGCATTGGCGGATACCTATATTATTAATATAGACGGCAGTCCTTTCTCATATGGACGCCATGGTGCAGCCTCTGATGAACCGACGGAAGAAGTACAGAAATTTGCCGGACGTATTTTTGCAAGCGGCAGTTATGAACATTTTCGTAAAAAAGCGGCAGATGGCGGAGATTTGTTCTACGTGGGAATGCCGGTTTATGCGGACGGGCAGCTGGCAGCAGCGGTTGTTATACGTGATACGGCCGATCTGGAACAGGGCAGTTTTATTCCGGCAGTTTCGATACTGGGAGGATGCCTGTTGCTGGCACTTATAGTGTCCGGCATTCTTTCCATCGTGTTATCCAGACGCTTTGTCATGCCGATCCGCCAGATTGCGCATACAGCCAAAGAGCTGGCAGGCGGGAATTATCAGGCGTCTACCAACGTGCATGATCCGACGGAGCTTGGGGAGCTGGCAGGCGAGATGGATCAGCTGGCACAAAAGCTGGAGGCAGCCCGTCTGGAAAGTATACGCTTAGAGCAGGCGCAGAGGGATTATATATCCAATATTTCCCATGAACTAAGGACGCCGGTTACGGTAATACGCAGTTCGCTGGAAGCAGTCTGTGACGGGGTTGTGACAGGTGAAAAGGCAGTGGAATACCAGCGCCAGATGCTGGCAGAAAGCATATCACTGCAGCGTCTTGTAAATGACATGCTGGAATTGTCGCGCCTGCAGAATAAGGATTTTCCGATTGAAAAAGAACAGATGAATATTCTGTCGGCATTGGGAGATGCCGTACGTGCCGTGCGGGTGCTTGCAAAAGAGAAAGAGATCCAGATTTTTTATGAAAAAGGCACTGAGGAATGGCAGCTGATGGGTGATTACGGACGGCTGCGCCAGATGTTTATTGCCGCACTCGATAATGCGATTAAATATTCACCTGAAAAAAGCCGGATCGTGATCAATACGAACAAATATACAGATGCGGCAGTTATTTCAATCAAAGATCAAGGCTGCGGCATTCCGGCAGCAGACCTGCAGAATATTTTTACACGGTTTTTCCGCTCAAAACAGCATGCAGGGCAGAAATACGAAAAAGGCTCCGGGCTGGGACTTGCCATTATTAAAAATATTGCAGACAGGCATGGCATTGGAATCCATATAAACAGCACATACAAAAAAGGTACAGAGATTGTGTTCTGCGTTCCAGAAACGGCTGTCATCAGCGGCAGATCTTAAAAAGCAAATCTTCTAGAAATTGTCCTTAAAATGACACGTAAATGACAAATACATTTTGTATATTATTTACATGCCAGGGAGCTGAAAAACGACAGTATTTATGGAGGGAAACAGAATGAAAAGAAAGATCATTGTATGGGTGATGGCAGCAGCAGTATGCATGAGCATGGCAACGCCGGCAGCGGCAGCCTCAAAAAAGGCAGCTCGCACAGCTTCAAAAACAGCTTCAAAAAGGACAGTACGCACAGTGAAGTATAATTATGTGGATGCAGACGGCGACGGAATCTGTGATTATTTTGCACAAAATGGAAGAGGATGCGGCAGATATTTTGTGGATGCAGACGGTGACGGAATCTGCGATTATTTTGCGCAAAATGGAAGAGGATGCGGCAGATATTTTGTAGACGCAGACGGCGATGGAATCTGCGATAATTATACAGAAAACGGATGCGGAGCAGGCTGCGGGTGCGGAGCAGGCTATGGACGTGGAGGCGGACGCGGAGCGGGCCTTAGACGGGGCGTAAAGTAAAAGCATCTATGAATGTGACAGAAAAGTTCATATGGACGAAAAAAGGCATGGGGCAGAGTGAATACTCTGTACCATGCCTTTTTATTGATGACAGCAGAAAGTCTGCGCAGCGTGTTTCTGCAATCTATCGTTTATGACAATAGAAAGTCTGCGCAGCGTGCTTTTGCAATCTATATCGTTTATGACAATAGAAAGTCTGCGCAGCGTGCTTTTGCAATCTATCGTTCATGACAATAGAAAGTCTGCGCAGCGTGTTTCTGCAATCTATCGTTCATGACAATAGAAAGTCTGCGCAGCGTGCCTTGTTTTGTATTATGCCCATGGATATTTCATAGAGCGAAGCAGAAACGCATATGACATCGAACGGGTTTTTTATAGCACGATGCTTATGCCGGGCCGTATTGCTGACGAAAAAAATATAGAGATAGGCAGGATAGGAAGTAAAAAAGGAGGATGCGAAATGAATGCAAAGACAATGGAAGGCCTGGCCGGTGCAGGTACAAATATGAACTTATTAAATACACCCATGCGTGTCTACAAAGAAGCGGAGCGCAGGGGTGATCTATCTATGATGGAACGGGCGGCAGATTATGCCGGCAGATTCGCTTCAAAAGCACATGAGTATCAGAAAAAGGCTGAGGAAGGCATGAAGGAAGAAGCCGAAGAATTTAAGGAAAAAGTCAGATTAGATCAGGAAAAGGCAAAAGAAGCCAGAGAGAAAAAGAAAATCGAAACTGAAAAAATGACAAAACAAAGAAAGGAAGAAGCAGAGCAGGCGGAACAGGTAACAGAAAACACCCAGGCGGCAGATACGGTAGAATTAAGTGAAGAAGGAAAACAGATGCTGGCAGAAACAGAGAGCGTTTCTGTGAAAGAGCCTGTGATCTATACTTCTGCGGGAGAAGCCAGCCATGCGGTACAGGAGATGGAGATAAATATATCTATTTAAAATATATATCTATTTAAAAATATTCCAAAATATATTCTAAAAATGGGGCTGTCGCAGCAAAGACTGCACATACAAGATATGGCTATAATTCTAAATCAGATTCTGCTGGATCTTGTATATATTTAATGCGACAGCCCTGTTTCTATGTACAAATCAAGCGCAAATTTCATTTATTATAGCAATTAAAAGATAATCAGCTTTTTTTTGAAAAATCTTGACAAAAATCTTGACAACTGCAGGTTACAAGTGTATCCTCTAATAAAGGAAACAAATGTAACCTGCAAAGATGGAAAGGAGCTTGTTATATGTTGAAACCAGAAGAAAAAATTACAGATGCAGAGCTAGAAGTGATGCAGGCTCTGTGGGCAGCAGAAGCGCCGATGACGCTCGCACAGATCAAAGCAGCCCTGCCCCAGCGCAACGGAGATACCACCAAAACACTTCTGCGCCGTTTATGTCATAAAGGTGCGGTATCTTCGGAAAAAAGGGAGGTCTATTATTATCATCCTATAGTAGCACAGGATGATCTGGGGTGTTACCGTACGCGGAAACTGATCGATAAGCTTTATGCAGGAAGTGCCAAAGCTATGGTGGCATCATTGGTAGAGCACGAACAGCTGCAGTCAAAAGATGTGGAGGAGCTGCGTGAGATGTTTGAGGATTTATGGAAAAAGGAAGGAAATGAATAAATAAGTATTTTGATGGATGTCCAGTGAAAAGGGAGGTGGCAGAATGGCATATTTTTTATCTGTATTAGAGCGTGTTTGAAAAATGCTTTCCGTGAGATGTGCTTCACACTTGGTGGAGAATTCATCCCAAATTTATGAAGCATAGCGGGCTATGTTGATTAAATTTGGGATGAATTCTCCGCAAAGTGGGGAGTGCAGATCGCGGGAATGATTTTTCAAACACGCTCTAGTGCGTATGAGCATACTCGGCTCACTGCTGGCAGGGCTGCTGCTTCTGCTTCAGGTTGTGCTGAAAAAGCAGATGAGCATGTCGGTGTCTTATTATCTGTGGCTGTTAGTCCTGCTGCGCCTGTGTGTGCCGTCCGGTATTAGGATTCCGATACCGGATACCGCAAAAGCGGCATTTGAGCGCAGCGGCATATATAAGCTGCTCGAACATGCAGGGGAAGGACTGCAGGCTGAGATAAAAGGGACCATAGGCCGGCTTGGACAGAAAACGACAGATAAAAGCCGGCAGGATCTCTCAGGAGCGGCGTATGGACGGAATCGGACTGGACAGGCAGATTGGCAGAATCAGCCAGGAGCGGCGTATGGATGGAATCGGACTGGACAGGCAGATTGGCAGAACCAGCCGGGAGCAGCATACGAGAACAGTCAGAGGCAGGCCGGAACATCAGACAGTAATCCATTAGATACATTCAGCCTGATGCGCCGCAACTGGATCGAAGGCCCGGGTGTGAGCGTGAGGCTTTGGCAGACTGGGCAGCCGGAACATGCGGATAACGCCTCAGGCCGTATTGTATGGTGGTTTCTGATATGGTCAATAGGGGCATTTGTGAGCATGCTTTGGTACATAGGCGGATATTTGTATTTTTCTTATACCGTACGCAGGTCGGCGGTAGAAGCTGCGGCTGATATGAGGCATATTTTACGGGAGCTGGAGCCGTCAGGACGTGTGGGGCTGCTAAGGTGCCCGCAGATCAGCACGCCGGTGCTGCTTGGGATCTTACATCCTGTGATTGTGCTGCCTCTGGGAATGAAGGATCACGGACAGCTGAGAGATATCATTATGCATGAGCTGACACATGCAAAGCGCTGTGACCTGATTTATAAATGGTTTACTGCAGCAGCTGCCAGCCTGCATTGGTTTAATCCGATGATGATCTGGATCAAAAGAGAGATTGGCCGTATGTGTGAGTTATCGTGTGACGAAGCGGTTATGCACGGCATGGATGCTGACAGGCGGTATCATTACGGACAGACGCTTTTAGCAGCCGCAGCTGATTTTGGTTTATCTGACGGACGCGGCAGGTCAATGCTTTCATTCTGCAGAGAAAGAGAACAATTAAAAGAAAGGATGGTATGTATTGTGAAATATCGTAAAAAAGGAACCGCTGCCAGACTGTGCTCTGTGCTGGCCGCATTTGCGGTAAGCGGATGTGCGCTTGTATTTGGCACAGATTATGATTTATTTATAGCAGCCGGAGCTGGAACAAAGCAGCTGTCCGCCCCTCTGTCAGAAAATGCGGCAGAGTATCCGGGGACTGCGGGAGGTGAGGAAAATCTGCAGGATATTTTTCGAAAAATACTGCAGGGCGAGTCTGATTTTTTGTATGCAGCAGAAGATGGTACGGTAAAAATGACTGCGATATCGGATGTGCCAAAGATTTTCAGCCCATACAGTAAATATGCAGCAGTCGGCCGCTTTGCACTGGCAGATCTGGATGGTGACAAAGAACAGGAAATGGTTCTGCAGATTATTGACACAGCAGGTGATATGGGCGGATATATGGTGCTGCATAGATATCAGGATCAGGTCTATGGGTCTGTCTCGCATTATAAAACTTTTGAAAATTTAAAGGCGGATGGGACTTACAGCTACAGTACATTAATCGGAACAGAATCCGGCATAGGCAGGATGGAATTTACGAAAGGGAAATGCGTGCCGCAGCGGACTGCGTATGAAATCACAGATCAGACATGGGAAAAGTTTTCTTATTTTGTAAATGATGCGCCTGCTACGGCAAAAAAATACAAGGCGGTCAAGAAGCGTCAGGGTAAAAAGCAGGATGCCATATGGCATGAATTTACAGACAAAGGCATACTGGAGGCATTCAGCCCGGACAGCTTTATTCTAGATGAAAAAGAGCCTGCTGCGCAAAAGCCGCTTCTGCCGGATGATATCAGTGATATGGATTTAAGCAGTATGGGCTTATATACATTTCAAGTACAGGCTGCTTTAAATCAGGAGCAGGAGCTGACCGTTGTACTTTACACGAAACAGCCAAACCGTAAGTATTTTGCCGTAGATCAGATACTTGTCTACAATGAAGAAGGCAGATTACTGCAGACCATCGAGGCTTCAGCGATTCCCGCTGTCGAAGAATATGCGTGGGACGGGCTGTTTGTCAATCAAAATGAGCAGGTCGGCGAGCCTGATATACGCGATGTGAATTTTGACGGGGCGCAGGATTTTGGCCTGCTGGCGGTCGGCACGTATCCGCATAATGTGCCATATAGTTATTTTTTGTGGAATGCACAAAAGCAGCGCTTTGAATATGGATTTACACTGTTTGGGTCTTCAGCGCTTGAGGCAGATCCAGAACGCGGCCGTCTGGTCGAGAGCTGGCATGATGTGAGCGGTGAATATAAAAATTACTATAAATATAAACCGGACGGGTCGCTTCAGCGCCAGTAACATTCGATGGCAGTCGTCTTAGGTCTGCTGCCTGAGTGGTATTCTGACTGCCCAAAATGCAGAAGGGTTTTTGTTTAGGCAGTTAGATCACTATTTGGGCATAAGCTGACTTCCTGCATATGGTAAATGCTATTATGCTATATAGAAGATACGTACGAAGTGTATGTGGGATCTTTAGTATATGTAGATCTATATAGAAAGGGAGTAGAGCGAAATGACTGAGACGACAAAAACAAAAAAACAGCTTATTATTTTTCTGCTTGTGGCTTATGGAGTTACTTATCTGATGGGGCTGCTGGCCTGGTATGGAAACACGAAAGCATATGATTTAAGTGTATTTCCGACCGCCCAGATGTATTATCCGGCAGCAGGTGTCATGCTTGCGTATCTGGTGACAGAATGGAAAGACAGCCTGCTGCCGAAATGGTTTTATATCTGCTTTGTGCTTGTGGCAGCGGTAATGATGCTGATGTCTGTTCTGGCAGTAGTGCAGCCTGAGCAGATGGAAATGATGAATGGGCAGGCGGTATCTTTCTGGGCGCTAGTTTCACAGTACGCAGCGATAGGCGGCTCGATACTTAGCTGGATTGCGCTGTTTATATCCAGAAAAAACAGAAGGGCAGCCTATGGGCTTGGATGGAAAAACGGGATAGCTTCGATCGGATGCATAACCGTATTTTTGATTCTGTATTTTGGCAGGGTATTTATTACTTATGCTTTAGCAGGAGATGCAGGCATGATGCTGGATATTTTCAAAAACCCGGGTGCATTCAGCTATCTGATGACGCTGCCGATCAATTTCATCATTACATTTACCGCATTTTTTGGGGAAGAATATGGTTGGCGGTATTATCTGCAGCCATTGATGCAGAAAAGATTCGGCATGAGATCCGGTGTTATTTTATTAGGGCTGGCATGGGGAGTGTGGCATATATTTTTAGACTTCTTCTTTTATACAACGCCAGACCGGGGGATTGTTATGACAGTATCCCAGATCATCACATGCGTTACATTAGGTATTTTTATGGCATGGACTTACCTAAAGACAAACAATATCTGGGTGCCTGTAATCATACATTTTTTAAACAACAACCTTGTGCTGCTGATTGCGAACAATTATTCTTTGGAAGCACTGGAAAACCAGCAGGTAACATGGGAAATGATTCCGTCCTCGCTGCTTGTAAACGGCATTCTGTTTGGACTGTTTCTGATTTCCAGAGAGTTTGGCAGGAAAGAACAAGATTATGCTGTAAACGATTGTATTGAAAAAAGTACTGGACAAAAAATAGTAAATAGTGGTAGAATTTAATAAATTAAAGTGTTAAATAGTATTTATTAAAAAACGAAGGCGTTTTGCATATAATGCAGGGCGTCTTTTTGCTTTTCGGGAGGTACATGCGATGAAACACAAATTAGATTTTATAGACCACCAGATTATCAGCCTGCTGCAGGAGAATGCGAGAATGTCATTAAAGCAGATTGCCGCAAGGGTGTATCTGTCCTCTCCGGCAGCTTCGGCAAGAATGTGCCGGCTGGAAAAGGAAGGCTATATAACGGGGTTCCATGCCAGCATTAACCGCGAGATGATGGGGTATCCTGTGAAGGCGTTTGTTACGCTGGCAGTAGATACCGGGCGTAAAGATGAGTTTTTGAGCTATATGGTGCAGTGCAGAAATGTAGTTGAATGCAACTGCATTTCGGGGGATTATGCAATGCTTTTAGAAGTCGTGTATCCTAGTACAGAGGAGCTGGAGCAGTTTGTAGGCCAGCTGCAGCAGTATGGAAAGACACAGACGCAGATTGTATTTTCAACAGCGATCGAGCGGCGCGAGCCTATGCCTGAGCTTTTGATCGAAAGAGCCGGATAAAAATGATGTAAATAATATGATAAAACTCCATTGGCAGTCCGTGTGACGGAAAAGCCGATGGAGTTTTTGTTATTGCGATTGTTAACAATATGAAAAACATAAGTTGACAAATGGCGGAAAAAGGTTATAATGATGATAGTAAAATAAAATGAAAGAGAGGTTAACAATTTGAGGGAGAAGTCAAGATCTATGGTTTATCAGCTATGTTTTATTGCATTAATGGCAGCGGTTATGTGTTTTATGGGGCCGCTGTCAATACCGATTGGTGAAGTGCCGATATCATTTACCAATCTGATCATTTATCTGTCGGTATATCTGCTGGGAATGAAAATGGGAACCGCCAGCTGTATTGTATACCTGCTGCTTGGCATGGTCGGCCTTCCGGTATTTTCCGGATACAGCGGCGGATTGGCAAAGCTGGCAGGGCCTACAGGAGGGTATTTAATCGGATTTATTTTTATGGCGCTTATATGCGGCTTTTTTATGGAAAAATCGTCCTATAAGATGCCTTGGTGCATTGCCGGAATGATTTTAGGAACTATAGTAGCATACATATTTGGGACAATCTGGTTTATGATTTTGATGAAGTGTACCTTCCAGTATGCAATGGCTTCGTGTGTGCTGCCATTTATATTTGGGGATCTGGCAAAGATTGTACTTGCAGAATTAGTAGGACGGGAGCTGCGTAAAAGACTGCGGCTTGCAGGACTGGTGTAGTCTTTCATGCCTCTTTTGCAGAATGAAAATATATGATAGAATAAATATATTCTTAAATAATGATTCTGCAGGGAGGGATAATATGAAAAACCGGTTTAAAATGGTAAGCTTTGTGCTGCTTGTGCTGTCTGTCTGTGCCGCAGCGGGTTTCGTGCAGCAGCATTCAGATGAGGCGCCTGCGGTAGTATCTGCGGCAGGAAAAACACCACTCGAGCGTTTTGGACAGCTGAAAGTATCCGGTTCACATCTGGTAAATGAAAAGGGAAAGGCCGTACAGTTAAGAGGAATTAGTACACATGGACTGTCATGGTATCCGCAGTATGTGAACAAAAAGGCATTTGAGACGCTGCGCGATCAGTGGGGCATACATGCGGTACGGCTTGCGATGTATACAGCCGAATACAACGGCTACTGCACCGGATCTGCGCAGAACAGAAAAAATCTGGAGGCATTGATCGATCAGGCAGTCGGATTCTGCGATGATCTGGGACTGTATGCGGTCATTGACTGGCATATTTTAAGTGATTCTGATCCAAACACCTATAAAAAACAGTCTAAAGCGTTTTTTAAGAAAATGGCGCAGAAATACGCGGGTTATAATAACATTATATATGAAATCTGTAATGAGCCAAATGGCAGTACGACCTGGCCGCAGATACGTTCTTATGCAGATACGGTGGTCCGTACGATACGACGTTATGATAAAAAGGCGGTCATTATTGTCGGGACTCCGGCCTGGAGCCAGGACGCAGCGGCAGCCGCTGCTGATCCGGTCAAGGGCAGTAATATTATGTATGCATTTCATTTTTATGCGGCTACGCATACAGAGGAGTATCGCAAAAAGCTGCAGGAGGCGGTAGATGCGGGGCTTGCAGTATTTGTATCCGAGTTTGGAATCAGCGAAGCTTCTGGAAACGGACGCATTGACAAAGCACAGGCAGAGCAATGGATGAAGCTGCTGGAGCGCAATAAAATCAGCTGCATTGCTTGGAATCTGTCAAATAAAGACGAGGCTTGTGCAATGATAGACAGCAGCTGCACAAAGACATACGGATGGAAAAAATCGGATTTATCAGAGTCCGGCAGATGGATCTATGATTATATGAGATCTGCAGCTCATTAGTTTTGGGTTGCCTGGCGCAGCAGCAGATGCTATAATATTTGATAGTATTATTTGGATTCAGAAAGCATTTAGGAGATTACACAATGAAAATACTAATTATCAGGCACGCAGATCCAGATTATGAAGCTGATTCGCTGACAAGCCAGGGCTGGAAAGAGGCAGAGCTGCTCGCAGGCCGGATTTCCAAGATGGATATACAAAAAATATATGTATCGCCGCTCGGCAGGGCGAGGGATACGGCAGGCGTTTCCTTAAAAAAGATGGCACAGGAGGCTGAAGTATGTGAGTGGCTGCGTGAGTTTGCACCGTGTATCCGCAGGCCGGATAAGGAAGGCGGGTCGATTGCTTGGGACTGGCTGCCGCAGGACTGGACGAAGATCAGGGAATGCTATGATAAAGATGCATGGAGCAGCATTGATGCAATGAAAAGCGGGAACGTACAGGAGGAATATGCCTGGGTCGCAGATTCCCTTGACGGCGTACTGGCACGGCACGGATATGTGCGTGAAGGAAATTATTACCGCGTGGAGCGGGGCAGTTCAGATACCATTGCATTTTTCTGCCACTTTGGTCTGGAATGTGTGCTGCTGAGCCACCTGCTGGGTGTTTCTCCGATGATTCTGTGGCATGGCACCTGCGCAGCGCCGTCCTCGGTGACAACATTGATTACAGAGGAGCGCCGCAGAGGAATCGCGTATTTTCGGATGAGCAGCTTTGGCGATGTGTCGCATCTGACCGCTGCGGGAGAACTGCCGTCATTTTCAGCACGGTTCTGTGAGCAGTACGAGAATGCTTCACAGAGGCATGATTAAATACGATGGTCATTAAAATATCCGTGCGTAATCTGGTGGAATTTATCCTGCGCAGCGGCAGCATTGATAACCGCCAGACAACCGGCATGCAGGCAGAGGCCATGCAGCGGGGGAGCAGGATGCACCGCAGGCTGCAGAAGCTCGCCGGCAGCGCTTATCAGGCAGAAGTTCCGCTGAAAATGGAGTTTGTGGAAGAACATTATACGATTATTTTAGAAGGCAGGGCAGACGGCCTGATCGTATCTGAGCAGTTCGATTTCAATGGGCAGGATCAGACAGAAAAAATATGCGCTGTTACAATAGACGAGATCAAAGGCGTCTTTTTTGATATCAGCCAGATGACAGAGCCTGTGTCAGTTCACCTGGCACAGGCAAAATGCTATGCATTTATTTATGCGGTTCAAAATCATGTGCAGGAAATCGGCGTACGGATGACTTATGCGAATCTGGATACAGAAGAGGTTCGCTATTTTTATATCCGATATGCGTTTGATGAGCTGGAGCATTGGTTTTTGTCCCTTATGCAGGAATATAAAAAATGGGCACAGTTTCAATATGAGCAGCACAAGATCCGCCAGCATTCGATTAAAATGCTGGAATTTCCGTTTCCATACCGAAAAGGGCAGAAGGATCTGGTCAGCGGTGTCTATCGGACGATCCTGCGTCAAAAGAATCTGTTTATACAGGCACCGACCGGAACAGGAAAGACGATTTCTACGCTGTTTCCGGCGCTGAAGGCGGTCGGGGAGGGCTATGGGGACAAGATCTTTTACCTGACTGCAAAAACGATAACGGCAGCTGTGGCAAAAGAAACGCTGGACATATTTTACGCGCAGGGATACCGTGCAAAGACCGTGCAGATTACTGCAAAAGAGAAATTATGCATGATGGAAGAAACTACATGCAACCCGGATGCCTGTCCGTATGCAAAGGGGCATTTTGACCGGGTAAACGACGCGGTTTTTCAGCTGTTACAGCAGGCGGACATGTTTACGAGGGAGCTTATTATCGAGCAGGCACAAAAGCATATGGTCTGTCCGTTCGAACTATGCCTGGATACGGCGTCGTGGGTGGACAATATTATTTGTGATTACAACTATGTATTTGATCCAAAGGTTTATTTAAAACGTTTCTTTTCGGAAGGCGTCCGGGGCGATTATCTGTTTCTGGTCGATGAAGCGCACAATCTTATAGAGCGCGGCAGGGAGATGTATAGTGCCGTACTGTATAAAGAGGATTTTCTGGCTGTAAAAAAAATAGTGAAAAAACGCAGCGTCCGTCTGGCAGGAGAGCTGAATAAATGTAACAAAATCCTGCTTGATTACAAGCGGGAATGTGAGCAGTACCAGTATCACAAAAACATATCTGTCCTTGTAACGGCATTGATGCGTTTAAGTGCAGAATATGAAAAATTTTTACAGAAATACCGTGAGTTTGAGGACAGGGAGGCAGTACTTGAGTTATATTTTCAGGTGCGCAGATTTCTGGATGTAAGTGAGATCTTAGACGATAACTATGTAATTTACTCAGAGCATGAAAACGAGCGTTTTCGGATCAAGCTGTACTGCGTCGATCCTTCCAGAAATCTGCAGCAGCGGCTGGATAAAGGGCACAGTACCATCTTTTTTTCTGCAACGCTGCTGCCGATCCAGTATTATAAGAGCCTGTTAAGTACGAGAGAAGATAATTATGCCATATATGCCGAGACAGTATTCCGCCCGCAGCAGCAGCTGTTATTGATCGGGAGCGATGTGACGAGCAGGTATACGCGCCGCAGCGAAGAAGAATATGAGCGCATGGCAGAATACATTTACCAGACAGCCTTACAGAAAAAAGGCAATTATATCGTATTTTTTCCGTCTTACCGGATGATGGAAGACGTGTATGGATGTTTTTTGGAAAAGACTGCGCATACACACATCCCGATTGACAGCATTGTGCAGCAGAGCGGCATGATAGAATCTGACAGGGAGAGCTTTTTAGCGGAATTTACAAAAGAGCGGGAAAACTCCATGGCCGCGTTTTGTATTATGGGCGGTATTTTTGGAGAAGGCATAGATTTAAAGCAGGAGCAGCTGATCGGCGCTTTGATCATCGGCACGGGCCTGCCGCAGGTCGGAAACGAGCGGGAAATATTAAGGCAGTTTTATGATCAGCGCTGCGGCAGCGGCTTTGATTATGCATACCGCTTTCCAGGCATGAATAAAGTGCTGCAGGCAGCGGGGCGCGTGATCCGTACCGTATCGGATATCGGCGTGATCGAGCTGTTAGACGAACGGTTCCTGCGGAGGGAATACCGCGCCCTGTTTCCGAGGGAATGGAGCAGCTGCCAGGTATGCAGCATCAATAATGTGGCGCATAAGCTGCAGGAATTTTGGAATATATAAATAAAAATATAGAAAGAGCGGGCCTGCCCGCTCTTTTGTCACGCATTATTCATGACAATAGAAAGTTCGCGCAGCGTGCTTTCTATCGTTTGGCGGCTGATGACAGATATCCATCGTCGCCCATTGTATAAAGTCCGGTATCAGCCAGATCCTGCAGGTTGTCTTTTGTAATGATGACCGGCTCCAGCAGGAAGGACGGGCATGTATTCTCTTCGCTGTCCTCATAGGTACATTTGATTCCCAGGCTGGAAATCAGGGATTCGTCAGCCGCACCGCCCGTTAAGATGGCTTCTGCCACACGGAATGTTACAACGGCTTCGTCGCTTAGATTTTTAAAAACAGTCATGGTCTGGATATCGTCTGCTATGTTTTTTAAATTCGCTTCGTCGCCGTCCTGGCCGGTAATCAGGATAGGATTTGAGCCGGCATAGCCCGCTGCAAGAGCCTGTGTAATGCCCAGGGCAGTCGAATCATTGGAGCAGAGCCATACGTCAAGCTGCGTTCCATCTGCATAATAGGAGGATAATAAATTCTGTGCCCTTGACTGTGCATGTTTTGTGCTCCATGCAGGGGTGGCAACGTTGTCAAAGTCAGTCTGGCCGGATACAATGTTTAAGGTGCCTCTGTCCATATATGGCTGTAAGACGTCGATGGCACCCTGATAGTATTGGGCGGCATTGTGGTCGGCAGGGTCGCCGGCAGTGATTTCCATATTGTATACTTCATCGCTTGCATTTTCCAGATCCAGGTACTCCGTGATAAATTCACCCTGCATTCTGCCGACAGCATAGTTATCAAAAGATACATAATAAGATACGGCTTCATTCTCGATCAGGCGGTCATATGCAATGACCGGTACATCTGCAAGAGAGGCTGCGTCCAGAACAGGATCTAGCGTGCTGTCGTCGATGGCTGCGATTACGAGCAGGTCTACGTCGGCAGAAAGCATATTCTGGATATCTTCTGCCTGCTTTTTGGCGTCGTCATCAGAATAGGTGAGGATCGTTTCAAAGCCTGCTTTTTTAAATTGTTCTTCCAGATAAGCACCGTCACGATTCCAGCGTTCCAGAGCCTGTGACGGCATAGAGATGCCGATTTTGCTGCTTTCGTCATCCGCGGCGGAATCTTGTGCATCATTGTCTGTATCATCAGAAGAGGTATCGCTCTGCGTATTGTCTGTATCATCAGAAGAAGTATCGTTCTGCGTATTGTCTTTTTCCCGATCCCCGCAGCCTGCCAGTGCTGAAGCTGCCAGGGCAGTGCATAGTAATATGCCGGCTAAGTTTTTTTTCGTTATAAAAAAGCTTTTCATTATAAAATTTTTCTTCATTATGAATTTCCTCCCTTTTTGTTAATTTCCTGCTGTTTTGCAGTAGTTTTCTTTTATTTTATCGCATTTATTCTATGCAAAACAACAAAAATATTTTTAAATTTTATACGGCATTATGCAAATTCACGAGAGGGATTCGTCAATTTTTTAAAAATTGGGATAGAAAAAGAATATTTTTTAAAAATAATAAATGCAGATCTGCATAAATAATGGTTAATTAAAACAAAATTTTGTCCGATATTTCTATCAAGTAAAATTTGACAAATATGAAAGAACATGGAATAATGCACATAGCAGCTGATAACGATTGCAGTTTGTACCGTATATAATAGAAAGTGTATATGAGTAAGAGTCAGGTGTGTATACTCATATGCGGCATGCTGCTTGTTGCCTGGTATAAGCTGCAGGTAGGTTTCATTTACAGAATAAGATTACGATTTATGTAAATACTGTTGATGGAAAGGATGAGTAAAAGTATGAAAGAAAAGATGATCCGTTTAAACGAAGCAAAAGATGTACGCGAGTTTGTAAGTGCAGCAGAGAAGTGTGATTTTGATATTAATGTCATATGCAGGCATGTATTTATTGATGCAAAATCCTTTTTAGGCATGCTCGGACTGCTGATGAATGATTTGAAGGTCTCCTATGCCGGAGATGACCAAAAGTTTGACAGCATTGTACAAAAATACGCAATCGCCTAGTTTTCACAGAGTACAGATTATTAGAACGTATAAAGAAGCTGCCGGAACCGCTGATCATCAGCTGTTCCGGCTTTGTATTATACGAATTTACTTAAAATGTTCTGCCAGATATTCTTCCAGACAGATGCCGCGCTTGTAGATTTCTTCGGCGGCTTCTTTTCCGACATACCGATAATGCCATGGTTCATAAATAATCCCGGTGAGGCTGCTCTTTGTGCTCGGATAGCGCAGGATAAATCCGTATTTCCAGCTGTTTTCCATCAGCCACTGCTGTACCTTTGTATATTCCTGTGACGAATTTAGAAATTGATAGCTGCTGTCTACCAGATCGACAGCCAGTCCTGCCTGATGCTCGCTGGTTCCCGGACGGGCAACAGAGGTTGCTGCTTTTTCGCGGGCGTCTTTTTGGGAATAGCCCTGTGCGGTCAGTTCGTCAATGCGCTCTTGAAACAGCGATTCCTGTTTTGCCTGCGTGCGGTACGATGAGCAGATCAGCGGAGACAGGCCGGCAGCCCGGCAGTCCTCCAGCATTTCCATCAATTCATTGTAGCAGCGCTGGTCGATAAAATGTCCGTTTGGCAGCGGAGCAAGGTTGATCTTATAATCATCAGGAATCAGATTCCACGGATTTACAAGAAGCAGGTTCCAGTCATCGGACACGGAGGCAATATGCTCGATTTCCTCTACGTCGGCGGTAGTGTCTGCGATCTGTTCCTGCTTTAACAGATCGGAATCGGATGTCTCAAAAGAATCCGGCTCGGCAAAAGATTCCGAAGAAACGATGGAGTCCGGCAGTCTGTCAGACTCCGGTGTATTTTTAGAATACATCCATACATTGGATTCAGACGAATCTTTTGAATGCATGTCGTCGTCTGATTCGGACCGGCCCTTGGATTTCAGCGGGGTGTCTGATTTCAGTGAACCGCCGGCATTTTGTGCCGCATCAGTCTTTGCTGAATCTGGTGCAGCTGATAAATCCTTGGAATCTGATGTGCCGTCTGATTCTAGGGAATCGCTGGCACCGGGGCCGTCATCAGCCGGAAAGGCTTTTTTAGATCCGCTTGCTTTCTTGGGTTCACCGGAAACACTGGAATCCGGCAGCAGCAGTTTTGGGGTTATGTCGGCATCTGAAAGGAGCAGTGTCGTTGCTCTGGCCGAAAAATCCTCCCAGCTGCTGAATCGTGTTTTTAAAATCTGCCAGCCGGCAGCAGCTGTCAGTGTAAGTGTAAATACGGCTGCGGAAAGCGTGCATTTGAGCCAGAGCTGGCGGAGGCGTTTTTTCCGGCTGCCTGCGGCAAGGCTTCTCTTTTTAGCATAACAGCTGTTTGTCCGCCTGTTATTTTTACTTTTGCTTTTGACCTGGCTGAGTGCTGGATCTTCCTTCTTTGCTGCTTCATATGTATTGCATGGTGGCTTTTCTCTTGTACGCATGTATTACCTCGCTTTCTCGTAAGAGCATTTAGGGTAAAAATACTCTATATAGTTATCGGAATCTATATCTTAACCATAATAGATAGATGCGAATAAATTGTATTTTTTTGGCATATTTTCGGCATTTATCAGGAATTTTGTCATAAATTAGTTTAAGGACATATGTTCAGAGCGTACAGAAAACGGGATCTGGATTAAATTTCCGGATTCTTCCGTGAGCTGTATTGTGTAGTCAGCCTCCAATATGGCAGGCTGGGTGCCGGATTTATCGTAAATGCCGTAAGTTGTCTGTACGGTATTCTGAAGTATGGCTTTTGTTTTCATTTCATAATAATCCTGTAAAAAGAGCCGGAAAAATTTGACCAGCTGATTCAAATTCTTTTTCGTGCTGATCGAAAAGCTGGTCTGGTCTGTGGACAGGTAGAAGGCGACAATTTTACCGCTTTTATCATCTATTTTAATGTCTGCCTGATATCCGTCTGGATGGTAGATGAAACAGTTCCAGATTACCGCTGTTGTAAGATCAGAAGAGCCTGCAGCCTGATTTGATTTGCTGATCGAAAGGTCTCGTCTTTTGGCAGGATCTGAAGAGACAGAGGATTGTTTGTCTACAGTGTCTGTTTCTATGCTGGATACTTTGACGTTATCATCTTCTGAAGCAATGGCCAGCTGCAGAGATATACTATAGCTGGCGGCAGAAGACTCCGGTGGAAGAAAAGCAATGCCATAGTCTTCCAGCTGATGGAACGCATCTTTTACGAGCAGCGTTATTTCATCCGAAGTGCGCACGCTGCCTGTGCGGGGATAATCTACAAAATAGCAGCCTTTTGCAAACAGCTGCAGTGTATCCACAAGGCTGGAGCTGTATGTGAATTCCATCGGTTCAATGGAAGGATGTTCAATGGTGGCAAAGATCTGCTGATCCTGATAAGCAGACAGGCTGGCGGGAAGAAAGAATCCGGCAGCTGATATGATCAGTGTCAGTATAAGATAAAAGCCAGCTACAATAATCCGTTTCATGCACGCCCTCCTTTTAGTTGTACGGTGACGGTTGTGCCGTGGTCTTCTATGCTTTCAAAAGATATTGTTCCATTATGCATCTGCGCGATCCTGGCACAGAGTGTAAGGCCCAGTCCGGCCCCGCCCTGTGCACGCGAGCGGGCTTTATCCACACGGTAAAAAGCTTCGGTAATATGCGTGATGGAATCGGCAGGGATTCCTTTTCCAGTGTCGGATATGAAAATAAGGCAGCCGTCATCGGTCATTTCGGAGCGGACAGAGATCCTGCCGCCGCCGATCAGTGCTTTTCTGGCATTCTCGATCAGATTTACCAAAAGTGAGCCGAAGAAATCGGTATCCAGCATACAATAGCCGGGCTCGCATTCACACAGCAGCGTGATTTTTTCACGCGCCATGATCGGCTGCAGATGACCTACATAACTGTAAATAAGGTCAGAAGGGGCAGCTTTTACAAGCGTCAGCGTCTCATGCTCTGCCACAAATATATCCAGCAGCTTCAAAGACAGCTGCTCCAGGCGTTTTCCTTCCGAAAAAATATACTTTGCCGCGTCTGCCTGATCTTCTGTAGAAAGCGTCTGCCCTCTTAACAGGTCGGCGTAGCCGATAATAGACGTCATAGGGGTTTTAAGCTCATGGGTAAAATTTCCGATAAACTGGCTCTGGCGCTCTACAGAGTCCTGCAGTTCTTCTATGCCGCTCTGCAGGTGGTCAGCCATCAGGTCAAAATCCTTTGAAACGGCACCGATCTCATCATTGCTTTTGATATTGCTGCGGTAGTCATAATTGCCAGAGGCAATTTCACGCGAAGCCTTTGAGAGGCGGGCAAGCGGCCTTGTCAGAAAGAACGCGAGGATATAAGAAAAACATGCAGACGCAGCCAGTAATATGGCAAAAACCTGCTGATAGATGTCCTGCTGCTGCATGCGTGCATTGTAGACGGAGGATATGTCATATGCTGCATCCAGATAATAAGCTTCTTTTCCTACATAAAAAGACCCAGACAGCTGGAGATAATAAGAAGCTGCCGGCACGGAAAAAATCGCGCAGGCAAGGTGCGTCGTATCGATCTGGTCTGCGAGCTCTAAAAAGTGTGCGGCTGCTGATCCGGCAGAATATAGGATTTCTTTTTGGGAGCGCAGCTGCAGGGCAGCCCAGAACGAACCCTGTGTGGACAGCTGTTCTAATATTTTTGACAGGTCTTTTTCGTCTGTCCACTGATCCATATTGTTTACGACCTGCAGCGTATTTAAAATCATATGGTAAGATTCCTGCGCGGCACGTTTTTCCTGCTGCAGGGAGGTCTGGAATGTAGTGGAAATCAGTGCGCTGCTGCCGACACCGAAAAAAAGGGCCATCAGGCTGATCATGCAGCAGGTCGTTTTTATTCGAAATTTCATGTATCTACCTCAAATCGGTATCCGACTTTGTTTACTGCCTGCAGTTCTTTTTCCAAATGCGCCTTTCGGCGCAGTCTCTGGATATGCAGGTCTACGGCCTTGCTCCCATAGACAAATTCCTTTTCCCAGATACGCTCATAGATTGTCTCACGGTAGAGTGCAGTGTTCGGATTTTGTGCGAATAGTAATAACAGTTCATATTCTTTGGGCGTCAGCGCAATCTCGCTGCCGCCGCGGGTTACTTTTCTGGACTTGGTATCGATCATAAGTCCTGCGATCTTAATGATATCATCTGCTTTGTGGTAACGCCGTAAGACGACATCAATCCGGGCAAGCAGCTCGATGATCTCAAACGGCTTTACAATATAATCTTCTGCGCCCATGCGCAGTCCTTTTACTTTATCCTGGACAGAATTTTTGGCGGTGATAAAAATAACCGGAATCTCCAGCGGGCGGATATATTCCATAAGCTCAAAGCCGTCGATGTCCGGCAGCATAATGTCCAGTAATATTAAATCATAATTATTTTCTTCTATCATATCAGCTGCCTCACCGCCGTCAAATGCACAGTCGCAAGAATATCCGGCGTTTTTTAAGCTCAGCTTGATTAAGTTAGAGATCGGTTTTTCATCTTCTGCAATTAATATATGAATCAAAGCGGGGGTCCTCCGTTTTCGTTTATCGCTTTTTGGATCTGCTGTTTGTATACAGGTTACGGCATTCTGGCATCAAAACGGCAATGCCGGATGGATAATATTAAAATTCTAACAAACAACTGTGGAAAAAGCAATTGAAATGCGATATACTTTGCATAGCAGTATATGCAGGCACTGCCAGATCCTTTCACAGCCGGCAGTCTTTTACTGCGGGCAGTGCCCAAAAACATATATCCCGCATGAAAGCAATAGCTCAGGCAGACATATCCATATGCCTGATAAATATTAAATTGTAATTTGATAATACGAATTAGGAGGAAAACAAAATGGGAAATGTAAGACGCGTATTTGCCGAAAAGAAAACAGACTTTGCGGTTGCCGCCAAGTCGCTGCAGCATGAGATCAAACATTATCTGGGCATTACGGGCGTTACAAGCGTACGCGAGCTGATTCGTTACGACGTGGAGAATCTGTCAGATGAAGTGTACGAAAAGGCAAAAGCCACCGTATTTTCCGAACCGCCGGTTGATGATATTTATGAAGAGACGTTTGATGCAAAAGGCGGCAGGGTGTTTTCGGTAGAATATCTGCCGGGGCAGTTTGACCAGCGTGCTGATTCCGCGCAGCAGTGTGTAAAGCTGTTAAATGAAGCGGAAGATCCGATTATCCGCACAGCGGTTACTTATATTATTTCTGGAAACATCAGTGACGATGAGTTTGAGGCAGTCAAAAAGCACTGCATCAATCCGGTAGACTCCAGGGAAACCGGGATGGACAAGCCGGATACGCTTGTGCGTATTTTTGATGAGCCAGAGGACGTAATTATATTTGAAGGATTTGAAAATATGGCCGAAGCAGAGCTGAAGGAGTTGTACGATTCATTAAATCTGGCCATGACTTTTCGTGATTTTCTTCATATACAGAATTATTTTAAGCAGGATGAAAGACGCAGCCCGTCTATGACAGAGATCCGGGTACTAGACACGTACTGGTCAGACCACTGCCGGCATACGACATTTCTGACCGAGCTTACAGATGTGTCCTTTGGGGACGGCGATTACCGCGTACCGATTGAGGATACTTATAAGGATTATCTGGATACGTTCCAAAATCTGTATGAGGGGCGCAGCGACAAATTTGTATGCCTGATGGATCTGGCGCTTATGGCAATGAAGCGTCTGAAAAAGGAAGGCAGGCTGCAGGATCAGGAAGAATCCGACGAGATCAATGCGTGTTCTATTGTAGTTCCGATAGAAATCGATGGAAAGACGCAGGAGTGGCTGGTGAATTTCAAAAATGAAACACATAATCATCCGACCGAAATCGAGCCTTTTGGCGGGGCAGCGACATGCCTTGGAGGGGCGATCCGCGATCCGCTGTCCGGGCGCACCTATGTGTATCAGGCAATGCGTGTGACAGGAGCAGCAGATCCGACACGGCCGGTCAGTGAGACGATGGCAGGCAAGCTGCCGCAGAAAACGCTGACTCGCGGTGCAGCAAAGGGCTATTCATCTTATGGAAATCAGATCGGGCTGACGACCGGATATGTCAAAGAGATATATCATCCAGATTATGTCGCAAAGCGTATGGAAATCGGGGCTGTGCTGGGGGCTGCTCCGAGAGCTGCCGTACAAAGGCTGACCTCAGATCCAGGCGATGTGATTGTACTGCTGGGAGGCCGCACTGGACGCGACGGCTGCGGTGGTGCGACTGGTTCTTCGAAAGCGCATACAACGCAGTCAATTGATACGTGCGGCGCGGAAGTCCAGAAAGGGAATGCGCCGACAGAGCGCAAGCTCCAGAGGCTGTTCCGCAGGCCGGAGGTGTCGCATATTATAAAAAAATGTAATGATTTTGGTGCGGGCGGCGTATCGGTGGCAATCGGCGAGCTGGCAGACGGACTGCGCGTAGAGCTGGATAAAGTGCCGAAAAAGTATGCGGGACTGGATGGTACGGAAATCGCAATCTCCGAATCACAGGAGCGTATGGCATGTGTAATCGCGCCGGATGATGTAGAACGGTTTTTAGC
Organism: uncultured Eubacterium sp.; assembly: GCA_910586445.1. Lineage (GTDB taxonomy): Bacteria > Bacillota > Clostridia > Lachnospirales > Lachnospiraceae > Eubacterium_J. The sequence goes on along the minus strand of CAJUHV010000001.1, from coordinate 89,001 downwards.
TTATGCAAAAGAGGAAAATCTGGAGGCTGTTCCGGTCGCTGTCGTGACACAGGAGCCGAGGCTGGTGCTTATCTGGAGGGGAAAAGAAATTGTAAATATTTCCCGTGCATTTTTAAATACAAACGGTGCGCATCAAGAGACTGCGGTAGCTGTCGATATTCCATCCAGGAAAGACTGCTTTTTTGCAAAGACAGAGCCTGCAAAGACCGCGGATGACTTAAAAGCGGGTGATTTGAAAGCGGCCTGGCTGGATACGCTGAGCGATCTGAATGTATGTTCGCAGAAAGGGCTTGTGGAGATGTTTGACGGCTCGATCGGAGCAGGCAGTGTATTTATGCCGTATGGCGGACGCTATCAGCTGACAGAGACACAGTGTATGGCAGCAAAGCTGCCGGTAGCTGAGGGCAGGACAGAGGCCGTGACGCTTATGGCGTATGGATTTGATCCGTATCTATCCAGCTGGTCGCCGTATCATGGGGCAGTTTATGCGGTATTAGAGTCATTATCCAGAATTGTCGCAGCAGGCGGAGATTACAAGAAGGTGCGGTTTACATTCCAGGAATATTTCCGCAGGATGAGCGAAGAGCCGTCCCGTTGGAGCCAGCCGTTTGCAGCACTGCTTGGTGCATATGCGGCACAGATCGGGTTCGGCCTGCCGTCAATCGGAGGAAAAGATTCTATGTCGGGCACATTTAACGAAATCGATGTGCCGCCTACACTCGTATCCTTTGCGGTAGATGTCGCTTCTCATAAGGAGCTGATTACGCCGGAGTTAAAAGAAGCGGGCAGCAGTCTGGTGAAGATTTCGATTGAGACAGACGAATACGACCTGCCGGTATATGAAAAAGTGAAAGATCTATATCATATTGTACATGAACTGATACAGAAAAAGGCAATTATATCTGCCTATGCACTAGACGGAAAAGGCATTGCGGCAGCGGTCAGCAAGATGGCATTTGGAAATAAGCTGGGCGCGGCTTTCGATCATACGGTATTGTCGAAAGAAGACTTGTTTATGCCGGGATTTGGCAGCTTTGTGGCAGAAGTACAGCCGGGGCGTACAGCGGAAATTATGGAGACATTTAAGAAAGCAGGTCTGGCGCATGCGTGCCAGGTGATCGGCACGGTAAATGACAGCCGTGTATTTTCCTATGACGGCTGTACGGTCAGCATGGATGAAGCGCTCAGTGCATGGACAGGCACGCTGGAAAAGGTATTTCCGACAGCTGCATCACAGGAAAAAGAGGAGGTAAAGACAGGTCTTTACCATGCGGAACATCCTATTTATATATGCAGAAACAAAGTCGCAAAGCCGACTGTATTTATTCCGGTATTTCCAGGAACTAACTGCGAGATCGATTCGGCAAAGGCGTTTGAACAGGCGGGCGCACAGGTTATTATAAAAGTATTTAAGAATCTGGAGGCAGCGGATATCCGTGATTCTGTATTAGAATTTGAAGCAGCGATTAATCAGTCGCAGATTTTGATGTTCCCGGGCGGATTTTCAGCCGGAGACGAGCCGGAAGGTTCTGCAAAGTTTTTTGCAAATGCATTTCGCAACCAGAGAGTCAGTGAGGCAGTCATGCGCCTGTTAAACGAAAGAGACGGACTCGCACTTGGCATATGCAACGGTTTCCAGGCGCTGCTCAAGCTGGGACTTTTGACCTACGGCGAGATTACGCAGCAGAATGCAGAGTCTCCGACGCTGACCTATAATACAATTGGACGCCATATTTCAAGGATGGTTCATACAAAGGTAGTATCCAATAAGAGCCCGTGGCTGCAGAACGCAGAGCTCGGCGGTGTTTATACAAATCCGGTTTCGCATGGCGAAGGACGCTTTGTTGCAGGCAGGGAATGGCTGGAGAGGCTGTTTGCCAACGGACAGGTGGCAACACAGTATGTGAACGAAGCAGGTGTTCCAACCATGGATGAAGAGTGGAATGTGAACGGTTCTTATATGGCGATTGAAGGAATTACCAGCCCGGACGGACGTGTATTTGGTAAAATGGCGCATTCCGAGCGGCGCGGTGAGGCTGTAGCGGTTAATATATATGGACAGCAGGATATTCGGATTTTTGAATCAGGCGTGGCTTATTTCCAGTAAACCAATATATAAAAGACTTCTTAACTTTAAAGGGCAGGAACTATATCGTATCTTTTGCTGCATCGTATGGATCGTTAGCAGTTCCATAAGTATGGATTTTAGAAATTGAGGTGATGAGGTGTCGGATGATACAAAGCAGATGCAGGAAGTTAAGGCAAAGCGTACAGCAAAAAACAGTGTGTTTTTAGACCTTTTCCAAGATAAAAAGAATTTGTTAAAACTGTATAAAACATTGCATCCAGATGATACGAACGTAGCAGAGGATATGTTGGATATTGTAACGATAGATAATGTTCTGACAGATCATCTCTATAATGACTTAGGTATTATGGTAGGCAATCATAAATTGCTGTTGCTTTTAGAAGCGCAGTCCTCATGGTCAGTAAATATTTTAATAAGAATACTGCTGTATTTAGCGCAGAGTTACCATGAATATTTTGAGCGAACCAGTCAGAGCCTATATAAGAGTAAGAAAGTAAAAATGCCAAAACCTGAATTATATGTAATATATACAGGCAGCAGAGGCAGAAAACCTGATACAATATCGTTGTCTAAAGAATTTTTTAACAATGCAGATACTGATATTGAGATAAAAGCCAAAGTCATATATGAGAGCGGTAAGGACAATATAATCAATGAATACATTGTTTTTTGTAAGGTTTTTAATGAGCAGATCAAAGAACATGGAATGTCAAAACAAGCGGTTACAGAAACAATCCGTATTTGCAAGTATAGGAACATTTTAAAACAGTATTTAAGCAGCAAGGAAGTAGAGGTAGTAACAATTATGATGAGTTTGTTTGATGACGAGCAGATTATGAGAACCTATGCGAAAGATATTGAAAAAGAAACAGAAAGAAAGTCAGCCGAAAGAATGATTAAAGACGGAGAACTTTCTCTCGAAAAGATTGCACGTTATGTTCCTGCATTATCGATGGAAGAATTAAAGGAAATTGAAGCCGAAGTCATGCAGTTAGCATAATCAATAGCACCGCTTAATATCAAAATAACAGCGTAAAGGTGATACCCATGTTATCAGGAAATAGCTTATTTCCTGTAAATCAGTCCATATGGACGGCAGGATAAGATACGATTAAACTTGATTGTTTGGGACTGATATATTAAAATAGAATCACTGTTAAAAAAGATCATTGTAAAAAAGGAGGCATACACATGGATTTTTTAAAGGGCAAGACTGCCATTATCACGGGTGCAGGACGAGCTGTTTTAAGTGACGGCAGATGCGGGTCAATCGGCTATGGTATTGCAGCTGCATATGCAAAGGAAGGGGCAAATCTGGTTATAACCGGCCGGAATGTAAAAAAACTGGAGGATGCAAAGGAAGAGCTCGAACGGCTGTATGGAATCAAAGTACTGATCGTGCAGGCAGATGTAAATGCAGGAGCAGATAATGAAGCCGTCGTTGCAAATGTCATAAAGCAGACGATCGATACGTTTGGCAGCATTGACGTTCTGATCAATAATGCACAGGCTTCTGCTTCTGGCGTAACGCTGGCAGACCATACGACAGAACAGTTTGACTTAGCAGTTTACTCAGGATTATATGCGGCATTTTATTATATGAAGGCATGCTATCCGCATTTAAAAGAGTCCAAAGGATCAGTGATTAATTTTGCGTCCGGCGCAGGCTTGTTCGGCAATTTTGGACAGTGCGCATATGCGGCAGCAAAAGAGGGGATCCGCGGGCTTACCCGTGTGGCTGCTACAGAATGGGCAAAGGATGGAATCAATGTCAATATTATCTGCCCGCTGGCATGGACAGCGCAGCTGGAGCAGTTTGAGAAGGCATATCCAGAGGCATTTAAGGAAAATGTAAAAATGCCTCCGGCAGGCCATTATGGCGATTCAGAGCTGGAAATCGGGCGTGTATGCGTACAGCTGGCTTCGCCTGACTTTAAGTATCTGACTGGTGAAACACTTACGTTAGAAGGCGGAATGGGACTTCGGCCGTAAAGAATAAAATAGTTAGGAATACAGGCTCCTGGCGGGGATATGTAAGTACAGCCGGGAGCCTGTATTTTTCGTGCGTATGTTCTGCTTGATTTTTTGACATTGATATTGTAGAGTAATTTTGGTTAAAATAGATGGATCATCAGGAAACACATGCAGAAAAAAACTGGAAATGCAATAGGAAAAAGCCTGTTGCGTTGCTTTGGGAAACGAAAGGAGATCATAAATATGACAAAGGAACCATTTGTATCGAAAGAGCAGCTTGAGGAAATCGTAAAAAAGTACCCAACGCCTTTTCATCTGTATGATGAGAAGGGGATTCGTGCAAATGCAGAGGCGGTCAAAGAAGCATTTTCGTGGAATAAGGGATATAAAGAATATTTTGCTGTAAAAGCAGAGCCGAACCCATTTTTAATTCGGATTTTAAAGGAATACGGCTGCGGCTGTGACTGTTCTTCCATGACGGAGCTGATGCTGTCGGATGCTGTCGGCATACGTGGGGAGGACATTATGTTTTCTTCCAATAATACTCCGGCAGAGGAATTTCAGTTTGCAGCTGATCTGGGGGCAGTGATCAATCTGGATGATTTTACGCATATTGATTTTCTGGAAAAGGCCATTGGCAGAATTCCAGAGACGATCAGCTGCCGCTATAATCCAGGCGGGGTTTATGAGGTAAGCAACGGCATTATGGATAATCCGGGTGACGCAAAGTACGGGTTTACAAAAGAACAGCTGTTTGAAGGATATCGTAAGCTGAAAGAAAAAGGGGCAGAGCGCTTCGGCCTGCATTCCTTTTTGGTGAGCAATACAGTAACAAATGACTACTATCCGGCACTCGCAAAGACACTGTTTGAGCTGGCAGCAGAGATTTATGAAACACTGGGCATAAAGATCAGCTTTATCAATCTGTCCGGAGGTGTCGGGATTGCTTATTATCCAGATCAGACGCCAAATGACATCCGCGTGATCGGAGAAGGCGTCCATAAAGCATTTGATGAAATATTAGTACCGGCAGGGCTTGGCGATACGGCGATCTATACAGAGATGGGACGTTTTATGACCGGCCCGTATGGCTGTCTGGTGACTACGGCAGTGCATGAAAAGCATACGTACAAAGATTATATCGGCGTGGATGCATGTGCAGCCAATCTGATGCGCCCGGCTATGTATGGGGCATACCATCATATCACGGTAATGGGCAAAGAGGATCAGCCGTGCGACTGCAAATACGATGTAGTCGGATCTTTGTGTGAAAACAACGATAAGTTTGCGATTGACCGTATGCTGCCGCAGATTGATATCGGTGATCTGCTGGTCATACATGATACAGGAGCACATGGGTTTGCCATGGGTTATAACTATAACGGAAGGCTCTGGTCTGCAGAAGTGCTGCTCAAAGAAGACGGCTCGACGCAGCTGATCCGCCGTGCACAGACACCGGAAGATTACTTTGCGACATTTGACTGTTTTGATATTTTAAAAGACATGAAACATCCAAAATTTTAGTTAAAATTTAATAATAAAAAATAATGGATTGAAGTATGATCTGGAGAATTTATCCCAAATTTATGTGGCATACCCGCAGAGCATGATTCTGTGGGCTGTGTAATTAAATTTGGGATTAATTCTCTGAATTATCTTGGCCATTAGCAGCCCAAAATGATTGAAGTTTTTATTGATTGAGCTGATGCTCATAAGCCTCCCGGCATGCCTTTGCCAGCTGGTCGCCGCAGGAGGTCTGTCTGCGGCCGCAGGTGATGCCGGACAGCTTTGACTCGATCTGTTCGACGGTCAGCCCGTTTACAAGCGCAGGGATTGCTTTCAGATTGCCATTGCAGCCGCCGGTGAATACGACGTCAGTTACAATGTCGTCTTGAATATTTAATTTAATCTGGGTAGAACATGTTCCATTTGTTTTGTAAATATATTCCATAGTGTGCCTCCATCATAATGAGTGTTTTTTCTAAATTAGTATAAAGTAATTTGTCTGAGCTATTAAGTACTATAACATATTCGTAATGCATAGTCCATATGGTTTCGTGATTCTTTCTTATGACCTTATATAACAATCTATTGTTACTTCGACCGATGTTGTGTATAATATAAATGGATGATTTGATAAATTTGATTTTCATAGGCAGTGGTAAAACTATTAATTATGAAAAGAAATTGTGTATAAAGTATTGGAGGGCATTGTATGATTCTCTATCACGGCAGCAATGCAGTTGTTTCAGAACCGAGGTTAATCGAACAAAACCGGTTCCTTGATTTTGGCTATGGATTTTATGCAACGACAAATAAAATGCAGGCGGTTGGATTTGCTGACAAGGTGACGAAACGGCGAAAAGCTGGTTCAAAGGCAGTAAGCATTTATGAGCTGGAAGAAGAAAAAGCGTTTGTTGAATGCTCCGTTTTGCAGTTTGAGTATGCAGACGAGGCGTGGCTTGATTTTGTGTCAGAAAACCGTTATGGAAATTACAAGGGTAAATTATACGATTTTATTTTTGGCCCGGTTGCAGATGATGATGTTTATACTACCTTTACCCTCTATACGTCCGGGCTGTTGACAAAAAAGCAGGCTTTGGAAGCGCTTAAAATTAAAACGCTGTATAATCAGTTGGTTCTGGCTTCTGAAAGAACCCTCTCGTATCTTAAATTCATTGGTATTGTACCACAGGAGGAGTTGACATGAATGATGAAAAATTCACCGCTGTGCTGGGCGTGCTGGTTGAGCAGGTCGTTCACCTGATTGCAGAACACTATGCATATAACGAGCTTGTTGCTTCTAATGCGTTTTACAATTCAAGTGTTTACGCTCTTTTGGAGCAGGAAGAAACAAAAATATGGCATTTCAGTCCGCTTACTCTGTTTAATATGTTTGATGAAGAACAGAAAAGAGGGAGTTTTGAACTGCCAGAGGAGGTTTGACTATGAGCAGCCAAGGTAAATTTATGATATTCTGTGCCGAACAATATAAAAAGGAAAAGCACTTGACAGGAAAACAGCTTGCAGAATTGTTCAGCCGTTACAGTGTATGGGAGTATATCTATTCCTGTTATGAAGCACTGCATACAACTGGTACAAATTATATTATCGAGGATATTGATCTATATATCGAAGCCCGTAAGCCGTCTATGGCGTAAAATGTATAATGAATATTTAAAATTTGTCTGAGCTATTAAGTACTATAACATATTCGTAATGCATAGTCCATATGGTTTCGTGATTCTTTCTTTCGTATCGAAAAAGGATCAGAGCATTTATTAATGAATATTTCAGCATAACATACTGAAAACGCAGGAGAAATTCTATCTTGCCGACGCTTCTCTAAAATACTGTGTGATGAGTTTTAATCCGAAATTCATTGCCGCGATGCTGGAAAACATTGTGTACTTTGAGCTTCGCAGAAAAGGCTATGAGGTCTATATTGGTAAAAACGAAACGAAAGAGATTGACTTTGTGGCGGTGCTGCGTGACGAACTTGCAGCAGGCAATATCAATGGCGTAAAGATCGTGTATTTGGAGGAGTTTTTATTGAGTAAAAATTATTAATGTCCGTACAGCATTTCTGGAGAATGGTTTCTGCGTGGAGATCATGTTTGAAAAACAGGGCATAAAAAAAGCCCGCACCTTTTAGTATTTCAAAAGATTACGAACCGTTAAGATCTACCGTGTGCTTGAAAATCATGCCCCTGCGGATACATCGCACGAAAAGCATTATTAGGACACGCTTTAGTGCCGGTGGTGGGACTCGGACCCACACACCCTTGCGGATAACAGATTTTGAGTCTGTCTCGTCTGCCAATTCCGACACACCGGCATATTTTCTTGTGGCTGCTGCCTACGAATGATATCTTATCATATCCTTTTCAATAATGCAACAATTTTTTTATTGGAGTTGTTAATTTATGAGCAGTTAAATTGGGGGCAGTTAATTTATGAGCAGTCAGAGCGGTTAAATTGCAGGCGGTTAAATTGGGGGCAGTTAATTTATGAGCTGTTTATTTGTAAGAGTGAATGCCTGATAAAAGCGGCATTTTCATAAGTTATAGAAAAAAAGCAGCAGCACCATTAGAGGCTGTAATATGCCGGTACTGATATGCAATGCTTTTAGCGGCTGGAAAAATTTTGATATTTGTGATTGTATCTATTTTAAGAAGCGCCTAAAAATAGAGCTTTAAAGGGGCTGCTTTGAAAAAATGGGGAAAGTCAAAAAGATGGATGATTGACGGATTCCGGCATTTATGCTATATTCAAAAACAGAACCAAATATTTGGATCATAAATTGGATAAAATATTCGAATATCACAACGGCTGTTTTTGCCACCGGGTAAAAATGAATGCGTCAGGCTTTCGATCGTTAGGTCTAGAGTGTGTTTGAAATTGCTTTCTCAAACACGCTCTAGTAGATCGGAAGTGCTGGCGTTTTTCGTTTCTGCGTTTTTCGGTGAAGGTTTAAAGCTGCCAGAAGGAGGAGCTGCATGAAAAAGAAACACTGTTTTCAAGAGTTTATAAGGTATACGTTTTTAAATGTAATGGGTATGGTCGGGCTGTCCTGCTATATACTGGCGGATACGTTCTTTATTTCAAAAGGGCTGGGGGCAAACGGCCTTGCGGCGCTGAATCTGGCGATACCTGTTTATAGTTTTATAAATGGCAGCGGCCTGATGCTGGGCATGGGAGGCGCGACTAAGTATTCGATTTTAAAAGGGCAGCAGTCCGCGGAAAATGCCGACCGTATATTTACGAATACAATTTATGCAGCAGCTGTACTGGCAGCGGTATTTATGGCAGCAGGGCTGTTCGGCTCCAAAGAGCTGGCAGTGCTTGTGGGCGCAGATGCACAGACATTTGAGATGACGGATATCTATTTGAAGGTAATACTGCTGTTTGCGCCTGCATTTATTTTTAATCAGGTGTTTGTCTGCTTTGTAAGAAATGACGGCAGGCCGCGTCTTTCTATGGCTGCGATGCTGATCGGCAGTTTTTCAAATATTATATTGGACTATATTTTTGTATTTCCGCTGCAGATGGGTATTCTGGGCGCTGTGCTTGCGACTGGATGCGCTCCGTTTGTCAGCATGTGCATTCTGTCTGTGCACTGGCTGGGAAGGCGGAATGAATTTCATTTTCGTAAAGAGAGGGTGCAGCCTGCGGTGATTGCCTCTGGTGTTTCACTGGGGCTGCCGTCTCTGATTACAGAAGTATCATCCGGCGTTGTCATTCTTGTATTTAATACGATTGTCTGGAGGCTGGCGGGGAATATCGGAATTGCTGCTTATGGAGTGGTTGCCAACCTGTCGATTGTGGCAGTATCGATTTTTACAGGAATTGCGCAGGGCATGCAGCCGATTGTAAGCCGTGCATATGGGAAGGGTGATCGAAAGAGCACAAAACAGTTTTTCTATTATGGAGTGATTACGGCAGGTGTTTTGTCGGCAGCTGTATATGTGATGGTATTTGTATTTTCCGATCCGATTGCAGCAGTTTTTAACAGTGAGCAGAATGAAATGCTGCAGAAAATCGCGGTGCATGGAATACACGTGTATTTTACGGCTTTGTTTTTTATGGGATTTAATATTGTGCTGTCATCGTATTTTGCCTCCATAGAAAGGGCTGTTCCTGCACATATACTTTCTATTACAAGAGGCCTGATTTTTGTTATTCCGGCAGCTTATATTCTGTCAGCGCTAGCAGAATTGACAGGCGTGTGGCTGGCAGTGCCTGTGGCAGAGGGGATGGCGTGTATGGTCGGAATCGTTATGTATGTGCGTATGAACGGCATGGGGAGGCAGCGGGGAATGGATTTCTAGTTGCTTTTGCCTGTCGAAATAGATATACTAAACAATAAGAAACGGGAAGGAGCGGGCGGCTATGAGAACTTATAAACGTGTATTTGTGATTGTAATAGATTCACTGGGAGTCGGAGCAATGGACGATGCCGCTGCGTATGGTGATGCGGGTACGGATACTTTGGGGCATATTTCGCAGAAGGCAGAAAAACTGTATATACCAAATCTGTGCAGGCTGGGTATAGCGAACCTGCATGCATTAAAGCAGACGGAGCCTGCAGCAGATCCGCTGGCGTATTTTTGCAGGATGAATGAGGCAAGCGCGGGAAAGGATACGATGACTGGGCACTGGGAGATGATGGGACTGCCTGTTACAAAGCCGTTTTTGACATTTACGGAAAACGGCTTTCCAAAAGAGCTGATCGACGAGCTTTCTGCAAGGTGCGGGCGTGTAATTATAGGAAATAAAAGTGCGAGCGGCACACAGATTTTAGAGGAGCTGGCAGAAGAAGAGATTGCGACCGGACATATGATCGTGTATACATCAGCTGATTCCGTACTGCAGATTTGTGGAAACGAAGAGACCTTTGGATTGGAGGAGCTTTACCGCTGCTGTGAGATCGCCAGGGAGATTACGTTAAAAGATGAATGGAAGGTCGGGCGTGTGATCGCAAGGCCGTATGTCGGAAAGAAAAAGGGTGAGTTTAAAAGAACGAGCAACCGCCACGACTATGCACTGAAGCCTTATGGCGCGACAGTGCTGGACGCTTTAAAAAATGCGGGATTTGATGTGATTTCAATTGGAAAGATCTATGATATATTTGACGGCGAGGGGCTGACTGAGGGGCATAAATCGAAAAGCTCTGTGCACGGCATGGAGCAGACGATAGAAATGGCAGGAAGGGCTTTTGAAGGCATCTGTTTTGTAAATCTGGTAGATTTTGACGCCTTATGGGGGCACAGGCGGGATGCGGCAGGATATGCGGCAGAGCTGGAAAGGTTTGATGTAAAGCTGGGAGAACTGCTGGAGCTTTTGACCCAGAATGACCTGCTGATGATTACCGCAGACCATGGAAATGATCCGATCCACAGCGGGACAGACCACACAAGGGAAAAGGTTCCGCTTCTGGCCTATTCGCCTGCCATGGAAGGAAACGGCAGGCTTGAGGATACGCAGACATTTGCAGTGGTCGGGGCGACAATTGCAGAAAACTTTGGGGTGAAGATGCCGGAAGGGACAATCGGGAGCTCTATTCTGCATAAGCTGGTGTGATACAGAAATTATTTTATAATTAGTTGGTGTAATGCATGTGCAAATGATATTATGAAAGTATTTTTTGAAGTGCTTTTATGAAATAGCTTTGAAAGTATTTTTAAAAGTACACCAGTTTACAGCTATTTAAGTTTTGATATATTTATGTAAAAATTTATACTATGATTACAAGACAAATATTTTGTGCTTAAACTAAAAGCTGTAAAAGTATTATTTAAAATGATTTTTTGAAAGGATTTTAACATGGAAAAAGCAGAAATTTTAAAGCGGGTAGACCATACGCTGCTAGCGCAGGAGGCGGTGTGGGCTGAAATCCGTGAGGTATTGGATGATGCGGTATATTATAATACTGCTTCAGCGTGTATACCGCCTTCGTTTGTCAGGCGGGCGGCAGAGCATGTACAGGGAAAGCTGCCGATCTGTACGGTGATCGGTTTTCCAAACGGATATCATACGACTGCTGTAAAGCTGTATGAGACGCAGCAGGCACTGGCAGATGGAGCAGATGAAATCGATATGGTTATTCCGATCGGGCAGCTCAAAGACCGGCAGTATCAGGTGGTTGCGGATGAGATTTTTAAGGTGAAAAAGGCATGCAGCGGGAAGATCTTAAAAGTGATTATTGAAACCTGCCTGCTGACGGAAGAAGAAAAAATAACGATGTGTAAAATCGTCACAAATTCAGGGGCAGATTATATTAAGACCTCTACCGGATTTTCAAATGCAGGTGCAGTCTTTGCAGACGTCGCATTGATGCGGGAGCATGTCGGCCCGCAAGTAAAGATTAAGGCAGCAGGAGGAATTTCCGGGTTTGAGGATGCAGAGGAATTTATCAGGCTCGGTGCAGACAGGCTGGGAACCAGCAGGCTGGTGAAATTGATGAAAAGCGGCATTTAATGAAGCAGCTAAAGCAGGCAGGAGGATGTGAGATCCTGTCCGAAAGCCTGTTTATGCTTACTCAGATCATGGAAAGGATTATGATATGTTAGAATTCTTGATGCAGTCAGACGGCAATATTTTACTGTACATACAGGAACACATGCGTACGCCGGTTTTAACGCCGCTTGTTGTCTTTATTACGACACTGGGAAACGCAGGGCTGATCTGGGTGCTTGCCTCGCTGCTGCTTCTGATTCCCAAAAAGACAAGAAGGATCGGCTGTATCAGTATACTGGCGCTGCTTGGATCTTTGCTGGTGAATAACCTGCTGCTGAAAAATCTGGTGCATCGGACAAGGCCGTATGAACTGGTGCAGGGGCTTGAGGTGCTTGTAAGAAAGCCGGTAGATTTTTCGTTTCCATCCGGGCATACAGGAAGCTCCTTTGCCTCCGGCCTCGTGCTGTTTAAAAACCTGCCAAGGCCCGCCGGCGCCGCAGCGCTTGTGCTGGCGGTATTGATCAGCCTCTCCAGACTGTATGTCGGAGTGCACTATCCAAGCGATGTTCTCGTGGGCATGATCAATGGAATCTGGATTAGCTTTGCAGCCGAATGGATTTATCAAAAAATAGTCACTGTATACGGTGAACGTAGATAAAAATGCTTTCTGTGAGATGTACCCACAGGGTATGATATGCTTCACACTTGGTACCCACAGGGCATGATATGGAGAATTTATCCCCAATTTATGAGGCATACCCACCGGGAATTATAGCGGGCTATGTTGATTAAATTTGAGATGAATTATCCGCATCATCTTGGACATTAGTAGTCCAAGAAGCTTGAAATGGGGAGTTTAGATCGCAGGAATGATTTTTAAGACACGCTCTAGAGGCATTAAAGTAAATCAGAACCGGAAACACATAAGAAAGCGGTGCCGGGTGAGAAGGAAGGTGCTTTGTGATGGATCGGACATTGTTGGAGAGGCTTTTGGAAATATCGCCGGAAGAGAAACGGTATCAGAACGGATTGGCAGAAATACAGAAAGATCTCTATACACGCAGCGGTTCTTTTGAAATTGATTCCGCGTTATTTTTGAAACAGAACCGCCTGATCACCGTGCGGCCGCACAGCAGATTTATTGATTTTCCGCAGCATGGACATAATTATATCGAGATTATGTATGTATATCACGGGTCTGTTACGCATGTGATTGATCATAAGGAGCTCGTAATGGAGCAGGGCGATATGATCCTGCTCAACCAGCATGTGCAGCACAGCGTCAGGCGGGCAGAATACGAAGATATCGGAATTAATTTTATCGCGCTGCCGGAATTTTTTGACATTCCCCTGCATATGCTGCATGAATACAATGTAATCGCAGAGTTTCTGGCAAAGATATTTAAAAGAAATAGTCCGCAGGCTCATTATCTGCTGTTTCAGATGAGAGACCATGCGGCAGTCCGCAACCTGATTGAAAATATGGTCTATTCTATGCTGCGGTCTGAATCAAACAGCGATATTTTAAACCAGTATTCCATGGGACTGGTTTTTTTGTATCTGCTGGAGCGCATGGAGAGCCTGAAAGAAAATTCTTCACAGGACTATAAAGAAATTATGGTACAGTCTGCACTGAAATATATCGATCAATGGTATCCGACAGCAAACCTTGGAAAAATTGCACAGGATTTCCATCAGTCAGAGTCTTCTGTAAGTAAAATTATCAAACAGAAAACAGGATGCACATTTCAAGAGCTGCTGATCCGAAAACGGTTTCAAAAGGCAGTCGCATTTCTGGTGGAAACAAACCTGCCGATCGAGGAAATCGTGTACAAGATCGGTTATGAAAACCACAGTTACTTTTACCGGCAGTTTAAAGAAAGGTATGGGATGTCGCCGAAGAAGTACCGGGTAGAGCATAGGGGGAGGGAGAGTATTAGAATTTAATAGGACAAACTGACATCATTATGTACAAAGCAAAGCCCTGCGTCTTAATCGTTAATTTTTTTAGCGGTTAAGGCAGCAGGGTTTTATTTTGCTTGAAAATCCGTAAGGAGCAGAATCATTCCCGTGCTCATCATGCACAAAATTTAGAACAATATACGTAAATAATTCGAATAAATAATGCTTATGGTGAATATTTTTTGGATCTGGGACATGCTATATGTATAGTTGATGCATTATACTCATAGGGGAAATAATATTATATGAAAATTGTACAATTGTTTAAAATATACTGGCCGGATAATGGCGGCGGAATTGCAAAAGTCATAGAAAGCATTGCAGACGGGTTTAGCGACTGCGAGCAGGAAATCATCGTCTGCCAGGACCGCAGACGCAGGAAAAGCATAGATGATGTATATAAAGGGATCAAAGTGCGCCGCAGCAGCCAGCTGTTTACCTTTGCGTCAACCCCGATTTCGATCCAATATCTGAAAGACGTAAAAAAACGCACTAAGGATGCAGACATAACGATTTATCATTTTCCCTATCCTATGATTGACCTGGCTGTGCTGCTCGGCCTGTATTCCGGCAGGCTGGTAGTATGGTGGCACTGTGGAATAGAGAAATATAAAAATCTGGCACCATTTTACCGGCTTATTGTCGCCCATACGTTAAAAAAGGCAGACAGGATACTCGTCTCTTCACAAGGAAACATAGACCATTCACCGATGCTTGGGCCGTTTAAAACGAAATGCAGCGTTGTGCCGTTTTCGGTCAGCGATGAGTATATAAAAAGAGGCAGGAAATATATAAGCAGTGTGCAGGAAAAACAGATCGAAAAACATGCGCAGGTAAATATATTGTTTATCGGGCGGCTCGTTTGGTATAAAGGGTGCGATATTCTGCTTCGGGCATATGCAGGCATGCAGAGTAAAAACTGCACCCTTACGCTTGTCGGCGGCGGCCCGCTGGAACAGGAGCTGAAGGAGCTGGCAGCCTCCCTGCACATTGATACAGTCCGGTTTGCCGGGAGGGTGTCTGAAAAAGAGAAGATCAGGTACATTGAGGCGTGCGACTTTTTGGTGCTGCCGTCCGTATCAAAAGCAGAAGCGTTTGGGCTGGTTCAGATCGAAGCGATGGCTTTTGGAAAACCGGTGATAAATACCCGCCTGCCCAGCGGGGTGCCGACGGTCAGCGTTGACGGTGAGACGGGCCTGACGGTGAAGCCGGGAAATGTCTCACAGCTTGCCAGGGCAATGGACAGGCTGGTGCGCGATGGGGAGCTCAGGCGTGCGTATGGGCGGAATGCTTATGAGAGGGTACGTGAGGAGTATACGAAGGAAGTTATGATTGGGCGGCATAGGAAGCTGTTTGAGTATTTGATGAATAAATAGTTTTAACATGATTTGATATTTTTTGGGGTGGTAAAGGCAGATTGTCAGAATAGTTTTTATGAGCATATGTAGGAGAAGAGAATGAAGATAGCGTTTGATGGTCAATTGTTTATGGGAGGAAATAAAACTGGGATTGCGTGGAGTGCACATAATCTTATATTGGAGTTGGCTAAATATCCAGAAAATGAATGTGTGATACAGTGTTTTCCATTGCATCATAGTAATGATAAGTTGAAAAATTTACAGGTATACGAAAAAGCGGGATGCCGTGTTGAAAGTTGTAGATGGTTTCACTATGCATTATACAAATTAGTATGGATTTTTGTACCGATTCCGTATCGAATATTTTTTAAGTCGGATGCAGATATTACTCACTTTTTTAATTATATAGCTCCGCCTGGAGTAAGAGGGAAGTGTGTAGCAGTTGTGCATGATATGGCATACCAAAGCTGCCCTCAGACAGTAAACAAAAAAACACTGTATTGGTTGAAGATAAGTTTAAAACGATCATGCAGGCATGTAGACCATATTATTACCGATTCAAATTTTAGTAAATCAGAAATTATAAAATATCTTCACATTCAGCCTAAACGGATTACGGTCATACCAGCTGCAGTCGATCATTCAGTATATCATGCTGATTATACACAGGAACAGATAAAAAAAGTATTGAATAAGTTGAATATAGACAGAGAGTATTTTCTTTATCTTGGAACGATTGAGCCGCGTAAAAATTTGATAAAGTTGATCAGTGCTTATGCAAAATTGTGTAGAAAAGTAGATAATGTCCCTAGGCTCGTGTTGGCAGGGGGCAAGGGATGGCTGTGTGAAGAGATTTATAAAATGGCTGAGGATCTTAGCTTGGCAGATAAGGTGATTTTTACTGGTTATATAGATCAGGAAGACAGTCCTGTATTGATGTGCGGAGCAAAGGCTTTTGTATTTCCATCACTATATGAGGGCTTTGGTATGCCGCCACTAGAGGCAATGGCTTGTGGCACACCTGTAATTGTTTCGAATACTACTTCATTGCCTGAAGTAGTAGGCGATGCCGGAATTTTGGTAAATCCATGTAGTGAGATTGAGATCTTTATGGCTATGAAGACATTGTTAGAGGATGATGCGTACAGGGAAAAATTGAGAAGACAGGGGATAGAAAGGGCGAAAAAATTTACTTGGGAAAAGTCGGCGAGAAGGCTTATGAGAGTCTATAGAGAGCTGTGCAGTTAATCTAGAGCTTCAAAAATAGAACAATGAGAATAAAATGTTAAACTCCTAAAAGTGAATATTCTTATAAAAAGAATATTTTGTAATTGGTTGAAAGCAGTTGATTGAATGGCATGAAAAATATTTGAGGAACAGAGTGGAAGAATTAAATTCAAATATAAATGGCAGATATAGAAAATTGTCTATTGTGATTCCAAATTGCAATGAGGAATAAAAAATCGCTAATCTAATTCACAAAGTTTTAGAAGTGCCTATAGAAATAATTGTGGTTGAAGATTGTTCGACAGATCCAAGGAATATTTTAGAAAAAGAAGTCGGGGTGTTGATAAGTAAAATTGTGTATTGTAAAGCAAATGGCAGAAAAGGAGTTGCATCGAAATCAGGATTAAAAGCTGTTACCGGTGATGTTGTTATTATACAAGATGCTGATTTAGAATACGGTCCAAATGAATATCTGGTTATTGTCACATCTATGTTTGAAGGGCGTGCAGATGCTGTTTATCGTTCTGGATTTTTGAATCGTAAAATGACTTGTTACAAGGTTTTTAGAAATTATGCACTCAATAGATTTGGAAGGAAAACGGTTTGGTTTTGAATCTGAAATAACAGCAAAGATTGTGAAGATGAATGTTAGATTTTTGGAAGTTTCAATATCTTATAATCCGAGAACAGAAGTGGAGAGAAAAAGATAGGTATAAGAGATGGCATTAGAGGGGTTTATTGCATTTGGAAATATAGAGTGAGGAAAAACTAACTAGGAAGATATAAACATACAGAAAAGTTATATTAAGTCGTGTAGTATTATAGAGTAAATGATTATATGTATGAGGTGAGAAGATGTATGACAATATAATGCAGTGTAAATAAATACATGCGATTGAAGCATATCCAAAAAAGATGTAATAATAAAGACGGACAGATATGTAAGGAGAGCAAATGCAACAGATAAATGTAGAAAAAATTATGGATCAGATAAAGTCTGAGATCAAAGAAAAGGGATATACAGAAGATATGTTCAGTTTTCAAAATATTCCTCTTGATGATACTGATTATGTAGAAGAAATGAAGGGAACGGCTTTTATAGATTGGCATCAGCCCGTTTCAAAAGGAATAAAAGGATTTCTAAAAAAGGTAATACAAAAATGCATAGCATTTTCAGTTGCACCAATTGCGGAAGGCCAAACAAGGTTTAATTCTACAGCAATTTCAGCTATAGAGGAATTGTATCTCTTAATTGAAGAACAGCGAAAGGAAATAGACAAGCAAAGAAAAATGATTTTGAATCTAAAAGGTCAGCTGCAACAGCAAAAGGTAGAGATATGAAAATATTGCAGATATTGCCTTGTATGGCTTATGGTGATGCAATTGGAAATAACGTCATTGCACTATATAAAAAAATATCAAAGATGGGATATAAAACAGGTATATTTGCTGAAAAAATAGATTCTAGATTACCACTGGGCTTGGTTCAGTATGTCTCTGAATTGCCTGTATTAAGCAAAGAAGATGTTATTATGTATCATTTATCAATTGGATCAAAATTGAATTATCAAGTTTCAGGATTAGTTGGAAGGTTGGTAATTGTGTATCATAATATAACACCGCCGGATTTTTATAAGAAGTATAATAGAGAAATCTATGAAGCATGTTTAGATGGAATAAGAGGGAGGGAATATTTAGCAGATAAAGCGGAATATTGTCTTGCAGATTCGAAATATAATAAAGCAGACTTAATGAAAGTTGGATATACATGTAAAATAGATGTTTTGCCCGTTTTAATACCATTAAAAAAATATGAAAAGCCTCCTAGCAGAAAAATACTTAAAAAATATTTGAATGATGAATTTATAAACATTCTTTTTGTGGGTAGAGTGGTTCCGAATAAAAAACATGAAGATGTTATAAGTATCTTTTATCAATATTATACCAAATGCAATCCTAGATCAAGATTGTTCATTGTAGGTTCTTATGAAGGAATGGAGAAATATTTTCAAAGGCTGATAAGATATGTTGAACAGCTTGGTTTAAGCAATGTTTATTTTACAGGTCATTTAAAATTTGATGAAATATTAGCTTATTACAAAATAGCGGATGCATTTATATGTATGAGTGAGCATGAGGGCTTTTGTGTTCCATTAATAGAAGCAATGTATTTTGACATTCCAATTTTAGCGTATGACAGCTGTGCAATAGCTGATACATTAGGTGGTAGTGGATTTTTAACGAATACAAAAAATCCTTTGTTAAATGCATTTGCGTTGAATAGGATTCTTACTGATAAACAATTGAAGAATACGATATTAGAAAACGAGCAAAATCGGTTAAATGATTTTAAGAGTAATATTGTTGAACGAAAATTTGAAGAATATTTAGAGCAGTTTCTGGAAGATATATAAAGAAAAAATTAGCATAGTTGCGTAATAGGTCGATTAGGTTTATCTAGAGAGCAGAAGTTTGAGAAAATTTGAGGAAAGGGTACGTATGGAGAAAAAACATGTTGAAATAGTTATACCATGCTTCAATGAAGAGGCATGTGTAGCTTTAATTTATCAGGCCGTTAACGAGATTGCAAAAATTATTCAAAATTATGAAGTATCGATATTATATGTAGATGATGGGAGTAAGGATTCTACGTTGGCAGAGATAAAAAAGGTTGCGAAGGTCTCGGATTTAGGGGGAGGGGAAGTGCATTATATATCCTTTGCAAGAAATTTTGGAAAAGAAGCTGCTATTTATGCAGGACTTAGTAATTCTAAAGCAGATTATATAGCTTTAATGGATGCAGATCTGCAGCACCCTCCTAAGTTATTAATAGACATGATAAAAGGCATTGAAGAGGGGTATGAATGCTGCGGAGCTAGAAGGGTCAATAGGAACGGAGAGTCGGTGATTCGAAGTACATGTTCAAAGCTGTTTTATCGAATGATTAGCAGCATTACCTCTATACAGATGCAGTCAGGTACGACGGACTATCGATTAATGACGAGAAAATTTGTAAATGCAGTATTGTCAATGAGCGAAAAGAATCGATTCACGAAGGGGCTTTTTTCTTGGGTTGGCTTTCAGACAAAGTGGATTGAATATGAGAACGTAGAGAGAGCTGCTGGAAATACAAAGTGGACACTTTCAGGATTAGTTCGATATGCTGTAAACGGATTTATGTCGTTTGCTACGACTCCACTGCGAGGAGCGATTTATTTAGGGTTTTTTGTTATGATTATTGCGTTTATATATGGAGTGGCAGTTTTTATAAATGCGATTACTTCTGATGGAGAACGAACTGGTTATGCGTCAATTATGTTTGCTGTACTTATGCTTAGCAGCATTATTATATTGCTGCTAGGGATTATTGGTGAGTATTTGGCACGTATTTATATGGAGGTAAAAAATAGACCGATTTATATTGCAAAAGAAGAAAAATTAGATTGATTTATATATTGTTTTGATAAAGATGGCTCATTAACTGGCATTGTTTTTACTAAAGGTGCAGAACAGGTGATGGGTCATTCTTAATTTTGTCGAAACGATTTAATGAATATATATCTGAAAATTGTTGCGAATGTATATGTAATCGTTTATAATAAGTTTTTATAATTAATGGCTAACATAATGACAGACGATAACTTGGTATAATATCTGTCAGTGAAGTATAATAAGCGTAAAATAGGAAAGGGGAGAATAGTTGATGTATGATAGAGATTTCCGTTGGAGCACAGGATTTTAATTTAATGCGTACATAGGAAATTTTTTTGATTGGCTATTTAGTAGTACTCTATAATATGTTTGAAATTGTCTAAAGGAGAAATAGGAGGAGATTATGAAGATTTTAGTTGTCGGCACTGGTTATGTGGGGCTTGTAACAGGGACGTGCTTAGCAGATATGGGAAATGATGTATGGTGTGTAGACGTTGATAAAGATAAGATCCAGATGCTTAAAGAGGGAAGGGTACCAATTTATGAGCCGGGATTAGAACATTTAGTATTCGATAATTATAAGGCAGGACGATTGAAATTTACGACCAATATGGAAGAAGCACTGGCAGACTCGGAAGTTTGTTTTATTGCTGTTGGTACGCCTATGGGCGAGGATGGCAGCGCTGATTTACATTATGTATTAAATGTAGCTGAAAGCATTGGTAAGCAAATGCATCGTCATATGTATATTATTGATAAATCTACTGTGCCGGTAGGAACGGCCGCAAAAGTGCGTTCAGCAGTGCAAAAGCAATTAGACAAGAGACAGAGTGATTTGACATTTGATGTCATTTCCAATCCAGAATTTTTGAAAGAAGGATCAGCGATTGCAGACTGCCAGAAGCCGGATCGGATAGTGGTCGGGACGGATAATGATGTGGCGGCAAAATTAATGAAGGAATTGTATTTGCCGTTTGTTAGAAACAATGAAAATATTATTTTTATGGATATTGCAAGTGCGGAGATGACAAAATATACAGCAAATGCTATGCTTGCAACAAAAATATCATTTATGAATGAGATTGCAAACATCTGTGAAAGAGTAGGAGCTGATGTGAATAAGGTTCGTTTAGGTATTGGAAGTGATAAGCGGATTGGTTATTCATTTATCTATCCGGGCTGCGGATACGGGGGGAGCTGTTTCCCAAAGGATGTGCAAGCTTTGATTAGGACAAGCAGCAAGGCGGGATATGAAACAAAAATACTGAATGCAGTAGAGGAGGTTAATACAGAGCAAAAACGACTCATTCCACGTAAGATATGCAGACGTTTTGGAGAAGATTTAACCGGTAAGGTGTTTGGTGTTTGGGGGCTTGCTTTTAAACCGGATACAGATGATATGCGCGAATCGGCAGCTATTACAATTATTAATGAGTTGACGAAGCGAGGAGCACTAATTAAAGCTTATGATCCGAAGGCTGAAAATGAAGCGAAGACATGTTATTTAAAGGGCAATGATAAAATAAGTTATTATGATAGCAAATATTCTGTTTTGGTAGATGCAGATGCTATGGTTCTAGTTACAGACTGGAAAGAATTTAGACAGCCGGATTTTGAGGAGATGAAAAAGCGTTTGAAATCTCCAGTGGTATTTGATGGGAGAAATCAATATGATATGGCAGTGTTGAAAGAAAAAGGATTTGAATATTATCAAATAGGTGTAAACAATATTAATTTATAAAGCAACATCAAAGGAGAAACAGAAATGAAAAAGGTCTTAGTAACAGGAGGGGCTGGTTTTATAGGAGCTAATTTGTGCAGGAGACTTCTGGCAGAGGGCAGTTATGTTGTGTGTGTGGATAATTTATATACGGGCAGAATGATCAATATTGAAGAATTTATTGGAAGGACAGCATTTGAGTTTATTAATCATGATATAATAGAACCATTAGAAATTGTTGGTGGTATTGATGAAATATATAATCTGGCTTGTCCTGCAAGTCCACCGCATTATCAGAAATCGCCTATTTTTACAATGAAAACATGTATTTTAGGCATTATTAATATGTTGGAGCTGGCAACTGCAAATCATGCTAAGATCATGCATTTTTCAACGAGTGAGGTTTATGGAGATCCATATGTACATCCACAGGTGGAAACGTATCGTGGAAATGTCAATCCGATCGGATCTCGTGCCTGCTATGATGAGGGGAAAAGATGTGCAGAAACATTGTGCTTTGATTACCATCGTGTGCATGGCACAAAGATTAAAGTTATACGTATTTTTAATACATATGGACCAGGTATGGACCCTGCAGATGGGCGAGTAGTGTCAAATTTAATTATGCAGGCGTTAAAAGGTGAAGATATTACATTATATGGTGATGGAAAACAGACTAGAAGTTTCTGTTATGTAGATGATATGATTGAAGGGATTATCCGTATGATGGCAAGTGCGGATGAGTTTATGGGTCCTGTCAATCTGGGAAATTCAGGAGAATTTACCATTCAAGAATTGGCAGAGATTATTTTAGAGATGATTCCTACAAATTCGAAGATTACTTATCAGAATCTTCCCAAAGATGATCCAGTAAAGCGAAAACCGGATTTGTCTTTAGCATATAACAGATTGAATGGGTGGGAGCCGCGTATATCTCTTCGAGAAGGATTGGTTCCAACCATAGAATATTTTAAAAACATAAAGAATTGTGATTTAAATAAAAAGTAAAGTTAAAGTATATACAATAATTAAGTGCAGAGTGTGTATGAAAAACATTCCTGTGATCTGTATTCCTTTTTGAGTTGAATATATCCGAATTTAGTTAATAAAATTGCTATTTTTGGATGAATTCTCTGCAAAGTGGGAAAGGTAGATTGCGGGAATGTTTTTGTATGCTCTGGTACACAGTTTATATAGACATAATTAATTCTTATAGTAAATATTTTTTCGTTTACGCACATGCTATAAGTATACATAGCGCTTTAGTCTCAAAAGAAGGGAGCAGCGTTTAGATGATTAATAGAATAAAAGAAATATATGCATATCGAGAAATGATTTTTTCGTTAGTAAAGCGTGATTTAAAGGGAAGGTATAAAGGGTCTGCACTAGGATTTCTCTGGACATTTTTAAATCCGTTATTTCAGTTGGCAGTTTATACAATGGTATTTTCTACAATTATGAGGTCAGGAATAGAAGACTATTATCTATTCCTTTTTGTTGCACTTATACCTTGGATATTTTTCAGTACTTCTCTAACTGGAGGAGCAGGATGTGTAATGACTCAGCAAGATATGGTAAAGAAAATATACTTTCCAAGAGAAGTATTGCCGATCTCCTATGTTACTAGTCAGTTTGTTAATATGCTGCTTAGTTTTATTGTTATTTTTGCTGTATTGATTATATCACAATATACATTAAATCCGGTGGCAATTCTATGTCTACCGATCATTATGGTTGTGGAATTTATATTGGCACTAGGGTTTACTATGATCATGAGTGCAATTACAGTTTATATACGAGATGCTGAGTATATCTTAGGCATAATAGCAATGGCATGGCAGTTTTTAACTCCTATTATGTATTCATTAGATCAGGTGCCAGAAAATATCCGATGGATATTCGCGCTGAATCCGATGATGTATATCATTACTGCTTATAGGGATATTCTATATTATGGAGTAGTACCGAAGTTGGAGACATTAATTTCTGCTGTATTCATAGGCATTGTTCTGCTATCGATAGGATGGATAACGTTTCATCGATTACAGAAACATTTTGTGGAGGAATTATAGATGAAGCCTGATAATGCAATAGAAGTAAAAGAAATTACAAAAAAATTCAAAGTGTATTTGGATAAGGGACATACTTTAAAGGAGAAGGCTTTATTTCGAAGAAGAAGAGCATATGAGGAACGGAATGTGTTGAATGGCATTAGTTTTGAGGTGAGAAAAGGAGAAGCTATTGGTCTTATTGGACATAATGGTTGTGGAAAAAGTACTACTTTAAAATTATTGACCAAAATTATGTATCCTGATACAGGTACAATAGATATGTGTGGACGTGTATCTAGTTTGATTGAGTTAGGTGCGGGATTTCATCCGGATTTGAGTGGGCGAGAGAATATATATATTAATGCATCTATATTTGGCTTGACACGAAAAGAAATAGATGATCGAATAAGAGATATTATATCATTTTCTGAATTAGAAGAGTTTATAGACAATCCAGTACGAACATACTCTTCCGGTATGTATATGAGATTGGCATTTGCAGTGGCCATCCATGTAGATGCAGATATTTTGTTGATTGATGAAATATTAGCGGTTGGGGATGTGGGATTTCAAGCAAAATGTTTTAACAGGCTGCGGGAGATTAAAGCCAACGGAACCACGATAGTAATTGTTTCTCATTCGTTAGGGCAAATTGAAGAGATTTGTGATCGGACAATTTGGATAGATGGGGGAAAGATACGTGGTGAAGGAAGGCCAAGGAAAGTAAATTGTGAGTATACGGAATTTATGAGTAATCATACATTAAATTCTTCGATACAGCATTATGAGGAAGTAAATAAGAATAATTCTTCAGAGGGGAAAGCGATTACAATAAAAGGTGTAAAATTAAGAGATGAAAATGGATTGGAAAAGAAATCCTTTATTACAGGTGAATCTGTGGTATTAGAATGCGAATATGAGTCAAAACAAATAGAAAAAGAAAGGGTATCTATTGATTTAATAATTTTGAGAAATGACGGATTGGAATGTTTCGTAACAAATACATTTCAAGAAGGTATTGAATTAATGGACATGCAAGGAAACGGGGTGTTTCGCTGTAGAATATCCAAATTAAATTTGTTGAAGGGTGAGTACTGGGTAGAAGTTGCAGTTCGGAGGAGAGATTTGCTGCCATATGATTACAAAGAAAAGGCCTGTAGTTTTACAATGACATCTGTTGATGGGGAAAGAGGAATTGTAAAATTGGATCATGAATGGGTGTTTGATAATTTAAAGAACCAAAGCTGATAGCTATTGCATAATTTTTAACAGGGGGATATTCATATGTTTGAAATTGATTCTAAGATTATTGATGCAGATTTGTTGTTAGACCGAGTAAAAATTACGGCAAAAATGCGAGATATTGATACTGAATTTTATAGTGCCTCTGGAATTGATAATAAGGTAAGTATGAATATGATACGCCAGTCTCTGATGAGAACTTATCAATATATACAGATGATGAATGCTACGAGAATAATAGGAGAAAAACCAATTGTATCTAATCGGCCTGTAATTGGTTGGGTGATTGTTTTTTGCAAACGGGTTTTCCGTAAACTGACAAGATGGTTATTTCAATCATACTATCAGCAGCAAAATAGTTATAATGAAGCAGCTGTTAAAACGTTAACTGAAATGATTAAAATTCAAGAAAGTTTAATTTTAGCTTTTGAGGCATATACACAGAGGAGAGAAAACGATGCAAATTAATCAGTTTCATTCTGGGATATCAGTGGGAGATGCTATTACTAATCAAATGCTTTTGATACAAAGTTTGCTAAAAAAAAATGGGTACGATTCAGAAATATTTGCAGAACATATCCCAGAGAATATGCAAACTTGCGTAAAACCTATTTTGAGTTATTCTGGCTCTAAAAAGGCGATTCTGCTTATTCATCATTCTATGGGCATAGATTGTTTTGAGCATATTACTAAATTGAACGATAGAAAAATTTTAATATATCATAATATAACCCCAGAGTATTTTTTCGAAGATGATCAAATAAGAAGATATGTGCGCATTGGAATTAAACAAGTAATGGACTATAAACACCAGATTAATTATTGCATTGCAGACTCGAATTATAATCGGCAAGAACTAATGCATATAGGATATAAGTGCTATATTGATGTTATGCCGGTTCAAATTTCATTAGATAGATTAGATAAAGTGATAGAAAATGATCATATTATATCTGAAAATTCAGATGTGACTAATTTTATATTTGTTGGACGCGTTGTATGGAATAAGAGACAAGATGACGTTATTAAGTCTTTTGCTGTGTATAATCGGTATTATAATTCAAATAGTAAATTATTTATTATTGGTGATAATAGTGCTAAGTCATATATAGAAGATTTAAAAAATTTAATAAAGATACTAAAGGTAGAAGATGCAGTTGTTTTTACAGGTAAGGTATCCGAAGAGGATTTGAAAGCCTATTATAAAATTGCAGACTTTTTTTTATGTATGAGTGAGCATGAAGGGTTTGGTGTTCCGCTTTTGGAGGCAATGAAAATGGGGGTACCGGTATTGGCATATCGGTCATCCGCTGTGCCAGAGACTATGGATGGAGCGGGAATATTAGTATTGGAAAAAAATTATGCATATATTGGTACTTTGTTATATGAAATTTTAAATGATAAGCAGATTTGTGATGCAATTATACAGAAACAGTTTGAAAGAATAGAAAGGTTGGAAAATACAAACACAGAAAAAATATTATTGGATGCGGTAAAGAATTTGCAGAATCAAAGTAGGATGAGAAGCATACAAATACAGGGACCGTTTGAAACATCATATAGTTTAGCTGTAATTAATCGAAAATTAATAGAGAATCTTGATGATTTACCTAACATTGACGCATCTATATTTTGTACGGAGGGAACGGGAGATTATATACCTAATGCTAAAGACTTGAAAGATAAGCATCATGCAGAAGCGTTATGGAAAAAATCAGAATCAGTTATATATCCAGATATTGCTATTCGAAATATGTATCCGCCAAAAGGGCGTAATGTAAAGGGGGGATTAAATTTTCAGTTTTTTGGGTGGGAAGAAAGTGTAATTCCACGACAATATATAGAGGATTTTAATAGAAATCTAAGTGGGATTGGTACTATATCTGACTATGTAACAGAAAAATTGATTGAGAGTGGTATAAAAATTCCGGTTAAAACAGTAGGATGTGGTGTGGAATTGGAAGATGATTATGATTTAATTACACCGTATAAAATAAAAAGTAATAAAAAAATAAAATTTTTGCATATTAGTTCAGCGTTTCCAAGAAAAGGCATTGATATTTTACTCAAAGCATTCTATCAGGCATTTACGAATGAGGATGATGTATGTTTAGTTCTCAAAACTTTTCCGAATCCACATAACAATGTATCAGCAATTATTGAGATATTGAATAGGAAATATCCGAATCCTCCTATGATTGAATGGATTAATCAAGACCTGCCTGCAAAAGATCTGTTTGGACTATATAAAATGGCAGACTGCTATGTACATGTTGCAAGAGGTGAAGGATTTGGGCTGCCTGTTGCAGAAGCTATGTTAGCGAGAGTGCCCGTGATAGTTTGTCCGAATAGCGGTATGGCAGATTTTTGCAATTTAAAAACTGCATTGCTTGTTGATTATAAATTGAGGCCAGCACATACGCATATTCAGAAGGAAGATTCGTTTCAAATTTCAATGTGGGCAGAGCCGGATGTTGATAGTCTTGTTGAAAAACTGCAAATGTTTGTAGAAGGAGTTGGAAGTGATAGGTTCAATATGATGACAGAAGAAGCGCATAGACTTATTGCTGAAAAATTTTCATGGAAATGTGTAGTAAATCGTTGGATGGATTTTATTAATGAGGTGGAAAAAGATCAACGTAAGCCCAAAGTAGCAATGGTCACAACGTGGAATAACAGATGTGGCATTGCCGAATATACTAAAATGGCGGTAGAAGCATCTTCTTATTATGTAGATTATCAAATTTATCCTAATTATGGTGCGGATCTTCTAAAAAAGGATGAACCTTTTGTAAAAAAAAGACTGTGGCATAGTGCGTATGAAGGCAGCTTGGATGTTTTGGCTGAAGAACTAATACGTTGCAATAGTGACATTATTCATTTTCAGTTTAATTATGGCTTTTTTGAGTTGATGGATTTGGCTAGAGCCATAAAAAAAATAGTTTTATTAAAGCCTGTTGTTATAACATTTCACAAAACAGTTGACAGTGACGTGGGAGGCAAAATAGTCAGCCTGCGTAGGATTGTTGAGGCTTTGAATATGTGCAGTGCATTAGTAGTTCATCAAAGGCAGGATCAGGAGTATTTAGTGAGGATTGGTATTAAGGAGCAGTTAGTATATTTGATCCGGCATGGACAGGTAGTGTATCCAGAAATCGCACCAGAATATAGGAAAAAAGAATTTTCTATAAAATCCTCATTCGTAATCGGCAGCTATGGATTTCTTTTACCGCATAAAGGCATTAAAGAAGTAATACAAGCTGTAGCGGAGCTGAAAAAAACTTATCCAGACGTTCTTTATATGCCGATCTGTGCTTTGCACGAAAGTGACGAATCGAAAGAATATTTGAAGGAATGTTTAATTGAAGCAGAAAAGCTTGAGATTCAAAATCATGTGAGATTTATCACTGATTATTTGCAAAATGATCAGTCTATGCGGTATCTGCAGACATGTGATTTGATGATTATGCCCTATAAGCCAACACAAGAATCTGCAAGCGGTGCTATCCGGTTTTGTTTATCTGCATTACGGCCAACGATTACTACTAAACAAAGTATTTTTAATGAATTTAAAGAATGTACTTATCAGATTGAAAGGACGGATAAGAATGAAATAATTAAAGCGATTCAAGCGGTGACGGATGTCGAGGTCAGGGAAAGGCTGATACAAAGTATGAAACAGGATATTAATAATTGCTCATGGTATAATACTGCAAAAGAACTTTATGGATTATACAGGAAGTTAATTTAGAAGAATATATAAGGAGTGGAAATGGTTACAAGGCGTTATGGTAATAAGGAGATATGGCTATACATCATTTTATCGGCAGCAATACTGGTCATGAGACTGTGGCATATAGCAGAGCTGGATGGTCCATTTGTATTTAATGATGAAGCAGGGTATTGGAGTCATGCTGCAAACATGGTTGGTTTATCTTGGACAAATGTAGAAGAGCTGTGGTATTCGTATGGATATAGCATATTGCTAGTCCCTTTATTTTGGATCACGCATAATATGCAGCTATTGTATCGGATGGCAATTGTTGTCAATGCCTTAATGGGAGTTGCGGGGTTTGCAATAGGCAATGCTATTATACACGAAATCGAAGAAGATATTGATGATGTTATATGCATGCTGATTTCTTTTGTAGCTGTTTCTTACTCATCATATCTGTTTCAGTCTAATATTGCTTGGTCAGAAACTTTTATATATACATGGTTTTTACTTGTAATATGGCATTTTGCCCGATTTTGTAAAAAAACAACTTGGCTTAGTGTGATAGTGCTGACAGGAGAAATAAGCTTTTTATATGTGATACACAATAGATGTATTGTTATATTCGTAGCATATATAATGACATTATTTTATATGAAGTTCAAGAAAAAAATAGAATGGGAAAAAATTACTATTGCTGTATTAATGATTATTGGTATATGTATTTTGAATAGTTTTGTGAAAGTTAGGCTTAGTGAAATAATGTGGGGAGGCATAGAGAATGGTTTTGGTGGAAATGATATATCATCTCAAACAGATAAATTGAAATTGTTATTAGGGGTTAGCGGTTTGAAGAGACTTATCGCATCTTTGGCGGGCAAGGTATGGTATCTTTTTTCTGCAACCTTGATGATAGCTTATTTTGGTATGGTTAATGTGTTAAAACAATTTCTATCTGCAATTTATTGGCGAAAAGATGATAACGAAAATGAATCAAAAAGTTTTTTCTATTTGTTTTTGGGCCTTTTCATTTGTGGAACAATTGCTATTACGTCAATTGCAATGTCTCCAGAATATGCAGATCCAAGCCAGAACATAAGATTAGATTTATATTTTTATGGCAGATATAGCGAGGCAGTGAGCGGAATATTGATTATTTTGGGCCTGCTGTATATTTTTAAGTTATCAAAGAGATGGTTTTGGTTTATTGAACTTGTAAGTGGATTGGTTTTATATTTGATCTTGTTTAGAATATTGTATCTGTATACAGCCAATATCGACAGATTTTGGGTAAACATTGTTTGTGTTCCTGGGATATATTTTTTTAAAGATTTTTCTCTACAGGAAATTTCAAATTATGTTTTATTATTTTATATAATTGGTTGTGTTATTGGTTTTATATTTTCCAAATGGAAAAAAGTACGTATGATTTGTGTTAGCATTCCTATGATGATTAGCTTTGTTGTTGTTTATAAAAATACATTTAACGCACATATTATGCCAGGACAAAGGACATATGATTGTGTATTAAATACGTGTGAGATATTAAATCAAAACACAAAGTATACTATATATAATTTAATTCGTAATAATTATAAGAACGGAATAAGAACTAGAGTAGTAGAAAGCGATATGAAATTCGATATACCTTTGAATTATCCGAAAGATTATTTTGTAATTGCGGAGTGGAGCAATGAAAAGGTGGCTGATTTATTAGAGCAGGAGATGTATCTGGTTGCAGTATCTGGAAATAATTTTTGTTTATTTGGAAGAGGAAATAATTTGAAATCAGATTTAGTATCTCAGGGGTATAAATGTAATGATCTAGAGCAGTTAAGCATAGAAAGCTTGGATAAAATTAATTTAAATTTACAGTTAAGTGATTCTAGCACGAAGGAAGTTAAGCATGGCAGTGATTTAATTGTGGACGTGATATTGAAGGCTGATAATGATAATACGGTCATTTTGAATGATAATGGATATTTGTTATCATATCATATTTATGATGTCTCAGGAAATGAGCTGTTATGGGACGGAAAAAGATATGCTATAAATGCTTATAAGGGCGAGGGTGTAGTGCGAGTCAGTATTGATGCAGACGAATTGAATTCTGTTGACGAATGCATAATTGTATTTGATGTTGTCGAAGAAGGTGTAGAGTGGTTATCTAAAGTAGGGGCAAAAACAATCAGCCTTGATGTAAATATTGCCAAAGAGTAATTAGTATGTTTATGTCCAAAACGGTGGACTGAGATCATTGGGAGAAATAGGATGAAATTAATAATACAAATACCTTGTTATAACGAGGAAGAAACTTTAGAAATAGCATTAAATGATCTGCCTAAAAAAATAAAAGATATAGATGTAATTGAATATTTGATTATTAATGATGGCAGTCAGGATAGAACAGTAGATGTAGCACGAAGATGGGGTGTACACCATGTTGTTAATTTTTCTAAAAATAAGGGACTAGCAAAGGGATTTATGGCAGGCATTGATGCATGTCTGAGAAATGGAGCGGATATTATTGTCAATACAGATGCCGATAATCAATATTGTGGAGCAGATATTGAAAAGCTGGTTCGGCCTATTTTAGAAGGGAGGTCTGATATAGTTATTGGAGAACGGCCCATTGACCAAACGGAACATTTTTCTTTACTAAAAAAGAAACTGCAGCGTTTTGGCAGTTGGGTAGTGAGAAAAGCATCTAATACAAGTATTCCAGATGCTCCGAGCGGGTTTCGCGCATATAGCAGGGAGGCTGCAATGAGACTAAATGTGACGAATGAATACACATATACATTAGAAACAATTGTTCAAGCGGGACGAGAACGTATAGCAATGGAATCGGTTCTGATCAGAACAAATGGAGAGCTGAGACCATCTCGCTTATTTCATAGTATGTTTGGTTATGTAAGAAGATCTATGCTGACAATTGTACGTGCATTTATTATGTATAAGCCTTTGCAGTTTTTTACTATCTTAGGTTCAATTCCTTTTTTTATTGGATTCGGTTTTGGAATACGTTTTATTGTTTATATGTTTACAGGTCATGCAGATGGACATGTTCAGTCTTTAGTGTTGGCAAGCACGTTGCTGATGATGGGATTTATGACGTATATTATTGGACTGCAGGCAGATATTATAGCATCTAATCGAAAATTGTTAGAAGACCTGCAGTATCAGGTCAGACGGCTCAGTTATGAGCGGAAGTAAATAATATTGGGGGATTGTTAGAATTCTGTAAAATGATTCGATGAAATGCTGTACATTTATCAATGATGTAATTGTGGAGAGCGAATATGATTAATTTGAGTAAAAGAAAAGCGAGAATAATATTGAGAAAAGCAAGACAAGAAGTGAACTTGTATATATTAGGTGGGTTTGCTATAGTTCAACTTGTTTTTATTCTTTATGTAAATTTTACGAAGTCATATGCGTTTTTAGATTTTGACTCATCTCTAGCAATACGTCACGGATGGGAGATTTGGAAAAATGGAATATTTTTAGAAGATTGGAGTTACTTTTCAACATTGGAGATTGACAGTGCCAGTTTTTTTGGGACTGGTTTATATGTTTTGACACGTAACTTAAATCTATCTTTAGGAATTTCACATTTTGCTTGCTATTTGTTGATGGTAATTATTATTTATGATTTATTAAGAAACTTGAGTAAAGAAAATCTATGGGAAAGAACGTTATTTGCAGTGATCTTTATATTTACGCCGTATTCGGTAGGACAGTTGGATTGGGCTAATATGATGTTTGTCTCTGGTGGAGCATATGAGTTTCGAGTTTTATTGATGTTTGTACTTATTGATATGTTCGTACTATGTGATAAAAAGCTGCATAAAAGTATAAAGTTTTATATCCTAATATTTCTTGGAGGTATCTTAAATTTTTGGGTGTCTTTATCGACAGGAAATTATGTTCTGTTTATGATTTTAGTTCCTATTGGGTTAAAATTGTTTTGGGATGTTGTTGAGAATCAGGTATTTCGCTTGTGGACGCCAGTAAATTGGCTGATGCTGCTAAATATATTTATAAGTTTTTGTGGTTGGAGATATAGAAACCATATGGTTGGGGTATCGCATAGAAATAATTTGAATTTGTTAGCTTTTAATGAGATTTTTACTAATCTTCAGAATTGTATTATTGGTTATTTTTATTTATTTCGTGGCTTGGCGGAAGGACCAGGAGTTGGTTTGTTTACTTTTGGAGGAATTTTAATTATAGTGCGGTTCTGCGTTGCGTTATTTTGCGTGCTGTGTACAGGATATATGATCTTAACAAAGAACAAAAGAAAAGATGATCTTTGTATAAAATATGTGAGCTGTTATATTATTGTACATTTTGTGTTGTTTTTACTAGTTAATACAAAGTACGGTACATTTTGGGAATATCGGTATCATATTTTATGGTGTTCATTAATGCTTATTTTTATTGCTGATTGTATAGGAACAAAGAAAAACTTTGAAAATAAATGGTTATATAATTGTGTGGTAAGCGGATTGATTATAGGACTTCTTTTGATTAATGCAGGAGGATTCAAATACTGTTTGAAGGATTATTCTGATAATGGGATTGTGGAAAAAGCTGTAGCAATAGCAGAGGATTTAGATGTAAGAGCTGTCTATATGTGTAATATGGAAACTAACTCACATATACTTCGGGCTAAAGAGCCAGATATATATTGTGTAAATCTAAAGATGGAAGAAGAAGAGGGGAATCCCTATATTTCATTAATAGGCAATATCTATAGTTACTATTCAGATAATTCGATTGCAGATAAGAATAACCTCCTGATTGCTACAAATGAAGAGTTTGTAAGAATGCCTAAATATATTCGAAAGGCATATTCATTATTGTGTGAAGTTGAAGGTGAGTATAATGCCTATTTTTCAACGATCAATTATTGGGATGGCCGTTCTGGGCTGCCAGCAGCAAGTGTTGATGTGAGTATTGATTTTCCATTTTCAAATGGTTATCAGTATACTGGCATAATTAACGATGAGGGCATGTTGGTATCAGGAGGGGGACAAAGTGGTATTGTTTTGTGTAGCCCAGATACGAGTTCGTCAGAAGGAATATATCAAATTAGTCTTAAATACGGTATTTTAGCTAGTGAGAAAGCAGAAAGCTGTTACGTAGAAATTGTCACAGATGGAGGGCAGACTGTTTTAATAAAAGAATATTTGTCAGAAAATTCGAATGAAATTGTTTTATCGAATATACAAATCAAAAAAAACATGCCAATACGAGTGCAACTATGTAAAAGCAATAATACAGTAATAGAAATAGAAAAAATAACTTATCAGAGGATGAACATGTAATTTATACTCAGATTGAGCAGACATTTAAATATAGATCAGTGATGTCTGCTGCGGGAGGATAGAAAATGAAAGAAGTTATTAAGTATGCAATATTTGCAGGATTACCGATTGCAGTTGAACTGTGGTATGACCTAAAAAATCGTAGAGATAAAAAAATAAAGTTGGCGCGTTGTGCATGGGTCTGTATATTGGTTAATTTTATAGTTTTATTGGCACGCATGCGTTATGGACTAAAAATTACAACTTATGAATATTTGTTGCTAGACTGTGTGTTTTCATTTTTTATCGTAATGGGCGTGCTGCCGGTTATTGAAAAAAAGAGAATAGATCTTGATACTGTAATGCATATGGTTTGCTTAATAGCAATCACATTTGCATTATATTCTTGTCTATCTGTCGGCCAGGCAAATATTCATTCGGATATGGCAGCAGCTACTTTGTTGGTGCGCAGTCAGATTAAACACCACAGCTTTTTTCCAACTTCTTGGTGTTATGTGAATGGAGATGTATGGGTTATTGGTCTGAATCTTTTTGTCATGCCTTTTTATTTATTGTTAGAAAATCAAAGCTTGGTGCGTGCTTTAGGCTCTGCTCTGCTTATCATAGTTACATTGATAGGACTGTACTACAACAGTAGGAAATTGTTTAATGATCATTCATGGGTTATTAGCATGCCATTGTTGGTTCTTTTTCTGTATGGTATAGGTGATATGATCTTGTACTCGGCGGCATATACAGGACAGATGTTTTGGCTGGCGATGATCAGTGTCGTGGCTTTCCGTGCGTTTTCAAATAGTAAGAGTAAGGGGGGAGCAGCATGTTTTGCGATACTATTAGTGCTTTTGTGCATGGGAGGGATAAGACAAGTTGCAGAGTGTGTAATCCCAGTGTGGTGTGCTTTTATAATTATGCTGTATATTGAAAACCGAGAGGCTGCTTGTTTTGGGGAGTGTAAAGATGCTTTAAGAAAAGTGATATATATATCAGCTGTTGTAGGTATTCCTTCTGTTGTTGGATTATATATTTACAAATATATTTGCAACTTAGGAATTGTAGTTCATACAGAAAGTGATAGTATGTTGTTTGTAGGATCGTTGAATGACTGTTGTGATAATTTTATTGCGTATATTTTAAATATGTTTTCTAATTTTGGATTTAATGGCAGGCAGGTACTAGTATCTATTATAGGAATCAGAAACATGGTTTCGGTATGTGCATGTTTATTAGTTGTATTTATAATACCAGTGCTTCAGTTTCGGAAGTTAAAGGGCGAAAGTGAGGGCTACGTATTTTTTTATATTTTTGGTATAGTGCATAATTTAATTATGTTTTTGTTGGCAATACTATTTGGTAAAACGGCTGGCAGATATATGTTAAGTTCTATATTTATATGTATGATGGTGTCCGCCCATTATGTGATACAGTATTGGTATAAACCTAAAAACTTACAGAAAATTGTTTGTTCTACAGCTTTTATAACTGCTGTTTTTGTCCAATGCATTGCATTATTATATCAAAGCCGTGGATGGCAGGTTTTATTAGAGGATAAAAGAGAATTTGCGCAGATACTAATAGATCATAATTTGACGAAAGGATACGCAAGTTTTTGGAATGCTTATACAAATATGATATATTCGGATCTAAAACTTGAAATGGGAGGAGTACTTGTGCGTGAAGAAAGCATTACTCCATTCAGATGGTTAGTAGATGCAGACATTTTTGAAGCAGAGGATACGAGCACATTTTTGTTGTTGAGTGAAGAAGAAAAGGAATTAATTAGCAGTAATATTAATGATTGGTTTGGATCTTCAGTAGAGGAGTTTGTACTTGATAATATGTATGTGTATGTATACGATTATGATATAGTCTCAAACATACATTAGTATGAGAATAAGAATTATAACAGCGCAGGGTTAAATATTAAAGTAGACATAGTGGTAATATCTAAATATAGAGGCTTATGAAAAAAATGAATGATAGATTGTTTGGAAAAAATATCTTATTTATATCTACTAAGGATAAGGGGTATATACGTAATCAACAAGAAATCAATCTTTTAAAAAGTATTGCGGGATTATATGACGAGATTGTTTTTTATGATAAGTCTTATATAAAAAGAATTTTAAAAGTTTATCTGGCATGTTTAAAAGGAATTTGGAGGAAAGCAGATGTCATCTTTATTGGTTTCGCTCCGCAATTGTTAATTTTGTTTTTAAGACATTGGTACAGGAAAAAATATGTAGTGATAGATTTTTTTATATCTTTATATGATACTTTTGTCTGTGATCGTAAATGTTTTAAAAAATACTCATTAGCAGCGAAGTTTCTTCATTGGATCGACGAATATACACTGCACCAATGCGATCATATTATTGTAGATACATTAGCAGATCAGGGATATTTTTCGGAAGAATTTCATATTCCTTTTAGAAAAATGGAAGTGATGTATTTAGAGGCAGATACTAATATTTATGATGACAAGAGATTTTCTCAACAGCAAATGACAGTGCTTTATTTTGGGAGCATGCTGCCTTTGCAGGGAGTAGATGTTATTTTATCAGCAGCAAAGCGGCTGAAACATAGAAAAGATATAATCTTTTCGATCATCGGTCCTGTTAGCAAGAAAAATTCTTTTCATGAGAGTGATTATCCGAATGTAAATTTTTATGACTGGATGTCTCAAGAGCAACTGGCAAAGCATATAGCCCAAGCTGATTTGTGTCTGGCAGGGCATTTTAATAAGAAAATTGAAAAGGCAAAACGAACCATACCGGGTAAAGCATATATATATGAGGCAATGAAAAAGCCTATGGTTTTAGGTGATAATGAAGCAAACAAGGAGATTTTTAGAGAGGATAGCAGGCATTTTTATGTTCCGATGGGAAGTCCAAAAGCATTGGCAGAGAAGATTACTGTAATAAAAGAATATGCGGAGAAAAAAAGAGGAGGAAATGGATATGAAATTTGCAGTACTGCCTCACTATCAAATGAGGAAAAATGCGCTAAAGAAATTATTCTTATTAAGCAAAAACAAAGTGGGGGGGGAACGAACAAGAGGATTCTTGAGATTGGGTATGGAGCAGGTGAGATTTTTAACTTATATAGAGAGCTAGGATTTCAGGTAGAGGGATACGATTTTTCTAAAATTGCATATAATTATGCAACAAAACATTATGCAGATAGAAATATATTGTTACATAAAACAAAACCTAAGGCTGTACATCAGTTTGATTATGTAGTTGCTTGTGAAGTATTGGAGCATATTCAAAATGATGTGGAAACTTTGAAAGAATGGAAAAAGTATTTGAAAGATACGGGAAAGATGATTATTTCAATACCAGCACATCAAAACAGATGGGGGGACGGTGATGTTTATGCTGGTCATGTACGCAGGTATGAAAGAATGGAACTAAAGAAGAAATTTAGAATGGCGGGAATGAAGGTCGAGCAGGTCTACACTTATGATTTCCCAATGGGGCTTGTTCTGGAATATGTTAGAAATAAAAGCTTAAAAAAGAAGCTAAAGAGGGGAGATGCAAGGTCTACTCAGGAAAAACTCACAAAGAAAAGTGGTGTAGAGCGGGATTTTCATCCAGTTGTATTTGCATTATCACACCCTGCATTATGGGTTATTATAATAAAAATGCAAGAGGCTTTTTATAGGACAGATTTGGGAAGCGGATATATTTTAATGGCGTCTCCGAAGAAAGGCTGCTGATTAATATAGGGTGTAATTTAGATGTCTAAGGAAGGGTTATGTGGTTTAAAATAAATTTTGAAATACAACTGCTGCAGTTGTATATATATTCTAAAAATAGAGGATGTCTATCATAGTAGAAGGCAGCAAATGAGCAGACTGGTTATGGTTTTGATAGGCTGTTGTGTATTTAGTGTATTTTAAGGAACGAAAAAACAAAGATGGAAATATGAAGATCTAGAAGGGTTTTAAATAATGCTTATGGTGCATGTTTTAGAATATTAAGAATGCCTATGATAAAGTTACTAAAAAAATCACAGAGGAATAGGCGTAAGGGATGATTAATTTTAATGAACCAATGTTAATAGAAAGTGCATTTGATTATGTCAGGGAAGCAATTCATAATAAAAAACTTAGCGGAGATGGAGAGTTTACCAAACGTTGTAATTTTTGGCTGGAACAATGGTGTGGTGTTAAAAACGTAATGTTGACAACTTCCTGTACACATGCTACAGAGATGGCGGCTATATTGTCAGGAATTCAGTCAGGAGACGAAGTAATTATGCCGGCATACACGTTTGTTTCCACAGCAGATGCATTTGTATTGCGTGGGGCAAAAGTAAAGTTTGTAGATATACGCCCAGACACCATGAATATAGATGAAAAACTGATCGAAGCTGCTGTTACAAAGAAAACGAAGGCGATAGTTCCCGTTCATTATGCAGGGGTTGGCTGCGAGATGGATGTGATTATGGATATTGCAAAGAGAAATGATTTAATTGTAATTGAGGATGCAGCTCAGGGTGTGAAAAGTATGTATAGGGGACAGGCATTAGGGGCGATTGGTAATTTTGGGTGTTATAGTTTTCATGAGACAAAAAACTTCAGCATGGGTGAAGGCGGTGCAATTGTAGTCAGAGATGAAAATAAGGTGGAGCTTGCAGAAATTATACGAGAAAAGGGAACTGACAGAAGCAAATATTTTAGGGGACAGATTGATAAATATACGTGGGTAGAGGCAGGATCATCTTATTTGCCGAGTGAATTGAATGCTGCATATTTATGGGCTCAGTTAGAAGAAGCTGATGAAATATTGAATAACCGGATGAGAACATGGAATATGTATGCAAGAGGATTGAAAGAACTAGCTAATGCGGGTAAAATTGAACTGCCAAATATTCCAAAAGAATGTGTACATAATGCGCATATGTTTTATTTGAAGACTAAGAATTTAAAAGAACGTACAGAATTGATCTCTTTTATGCGGTCATTAGGGATTGCTTTGGTTTTTCATTATATACCACTTCATACATCTCCTGCTGGTAAGAAATATGGAGAATTTATAGGAGAGGATCGGTTTACGACGAAGGAGAGTGAACGTCTTGTGCGTTTGCCATTATATTACGCGATGAAAGAAATAGATGTGGAACGTGTAATTAGCGGTATATATAGATTTTATAGGGATAAAAAAGGTAAATCATATTGTTGATTTTAAGTATTTCATATATAGGAGAGAGCTGTCATTTATGAACATTTTAGTAATAGGAGGAACCCGTTTTTTTGGAGTTCATTTAGTCTGGGAATTAATCAGATGCGGGCACAAGGTTACTATAGCTACACGGGGAGTCAGGAAGGACCCGTTTGGAAAATATGTATCAAGGCTGACGATGGACCTTACAGATCTGCACAGTATCAGGAGTGCACTTTGTGGGCGCATGTATGATGTCGTGTTTGATAATATAGGATACAGTTCAAATGAAATAAAGCATATTCTGGACAATTTAAAATGCGGCAGGTTTATCCATACTTCAACAGCCGGTGTTTATAAACTGGATCATTTTGATATTACTGAAGATGAGTTTGATGGAAACAGCATCGGGTTGGTCTGGTGTGACAGGAAAGAGATGCCTTATGATGATGTTAAGCGACAGGCTGAAGCAGTATTGTGTCAGAAATATCAGGGATTAGATTGGTCGGCAGTCAGGCTCCCTGTCGTGCTAGGCAGGAATGATTATACCAATCGTCTGCTTTTTTACGTAGAACGTGTCCTTCTGCAAAAACCTATGCATATTAATAATTTAGACAGTCAGTTGGGATTTGCCAATGCAGAAGAAATAGGTAGGTTTTTAGCGTTTTTGTGTGAAAAGAAAAAAACGGGTCCGGTAAATGCGAGTGCACAAGGGACAGTATCGTTACGTGAAATTATAGGCTATGTAGGGGGTATATCTAATACAGTTCCAATTTTAGTGGGGGGGGGTAATCAGGAGGCACCTTTTAACGACCTTTCGTCTTTTAGCATGTCTGTAAGCAAAGCAGAAGGACTAGGTTTTCGATTTTCGAGTATCCAAGAATGGTTGCCGGAGCTATTGGATTATTATATTAGTTATGTAAAAAGGACAGCAAAATGAGCATGGCAGAAGTACGATTAATGAGATATTTAGAAAAAGCATTTGTATTATTTGATGAGGCAAATATTGTACGACCGAAAGAGGCATCTATTCACTTGTATCATCATTATGGAGTGGAAAATTTTGCAAAAACAGGGGCTGTTTTCGTGAATATTGTAAATAGAGATTACTGCAAAAGCTATATTATTATGATGGGCGGGCAGAATTATCCAGATCATTACCACAGGATTAAGACAGAGTCTTTTTACATGCTTTACGGGAATCTGGAAGTTAAGGTCGATGGGGAGAAACGTATATTAAACCCGGGTGAGATGATGCACGTGGAAAGAGGACAGGATCATTCATTTTGGACTGAAACGGGAGCTGTATTTGAAGAAATTTCGACTATGTATGTGCCGAATGATTCTATTTATTCGGATCGTGAAGTTCGGAACAGGAAATATGACCAGAGACGTACATCTGTAAAAATAAATGAATGGGAGGAGATCAGCAGGAAATGGAAAAGGTAAAGGCATTTCATGTGTGCGGTGAGGAATCGTTTTTAATCGGCGCAGACAAAATGACCCTGATCGGAGGGCCGTGTTCGATTGAAGGCTTCGGGATGTGTGATGAGGTAGCTTCTGAAGTAAAAAGCATATGTGATAAATTAAACATAAATTATGTCTTTAAAGGCTCGTTTGACAAGGCCAACCGCTCCAGCCTCCATGCCGGAAGGGGAGCCGGGATGGGGAAGGGGCTGCAGATCTTAAATGACATTAAGGAAAAATACCAGATACCGGTGACGACAGACGTGCATGAGTGCTGGCAGTGCGCGGAGGCCGCAGGGGTGGCGGATATCCTGCAGATCCCGGCATACTTATGCAGGCAGACAGACCTGATCCTCTCATCGGCACGGACGGGAAAGGCTGTCAATATCAAAAAGGGCCAGTTCATGGCGCCCTGGAATATGGATAATGTCGTAGAAAAAATGCTCTCATGCGGCAATGAAAAAATAATACTGTGCGAGCGCGGCACGACTTTCGGGTATAACCGCCTGGTGGTGGACATGCAGGGGCTTGCCGGCATGAGGAGGCTGGGATTCCCTGTTTTTCTGGATGCAACGCATTCCGTGCAGCAGCCGGGGAGCAGCAGGGAATTTACGTCTGGCAACAGGGATTTTGTCCCGTGCCTCATGAATGCGGGGCTGGCGGTCGGCGTGGACGGCATATTTGCGGAGATACACCCGGACCCGGACCATGCAGTGTCTGACGGCCCGAGCCAGCTGAGGCTGTCCGATGTAGAAAAAATACTGCGCAGGGCAGTAAGGTATGACCGGCTGACGAGGGGGATGGGAGATTGAAGGCAGTGATTCTGGGAAAGGCAGACTCGCGGAGGATTCAGCATAAAAATTACCGGCCGTTTTACAGGGGGCAGTCGCTGGTCGATATCCTGCTGGAGAAGCTGGTGCGCGTGATGGGCCGTGATGGGATTTATTTAAGCTGTGAAGACGCGGCATTCCGGCACGTGGCGGAAAAATGGCGCATAAACTTTATCCACAGGGACCGGGTCTATACGCTGCTGGATACAAATACGGTCGAAGTGGTCAGGGGCGTATGCAGGGACATCCCGGGGGATGATGACATCTTATACTGCTCGGGCATGGACCCGCTGTTTGATGATTATGAAAACATGCTCAGGATCTGGGAGGATGTCAGGGGAAGGCACGATTCCCTGAATGTGGTATACCCGATGAAAAAATATTATCTGGACCAGAACCACAATCCCATAGGCTTCGGCTTCGGCTGCTGGCACAGGTATTCACAGTATATCCCGCCCGTGTACCAGGTCAGCTGGGCAAACGAAATACTGACGAGGGACTGCATTGAAAGGTGCGGCTATATGGTGGGGGAGCACCCGTACTGGTACGATGCCTATAACCCGCTGGTTGACATAGATACAGAAGCGGACTGGGAGCTGGCGCAGGCTGTATATAAATACTATCGTGAGGCACAGGAATAAGGTCAGGGGAGGGCAGGAGTATGGACGGCAGGGGAAACGGAACAGTCAGGGCGCTGGTAATGGATGTGGATGGGACGCTGACAGACGGGGGCATTTATATAGGAGGCTCGGGTGAGGCAGTGAAGCGGTTTCATGTCAGGGACGGGTATGCCATCAGGCATATGCTGCCTGCATGCCGCATTATTCCGGTTATAATTACCGGCAGGGAGTCTGAGATTGTCAGGATAAGGTGCGCAGAGCTTGGAATTGTGCATCTGGTGCAGGGCAGCCATGATAAAAAGGCGGACTTGATAAGGATTCTTCAGAAGGAGGGGATCAGCCTGGAAGAGACAGCCTATATAGGCGACGATCTGAATGACCTGGAGTGCATGAAAATCGCCGGCCTCAGTGCATGTCCGGCTGATGCAGCAGATAAGATAAAGGAAGAGGCTGATTATATAACAGAACATCCCGGCGGGCATGGGGCTGTCAGGGAGTTTATTGAGTGGATCATCAGCAGGTGCGGCATTGCCGATTATGATTACAGCTAAGTGCAGATTTTCTGGCGCGGCCGGGAATAGGGAATAGATTGGAACGGGAGGCAGACAGCATGATGCAGGTTTTAGAGAAAGAAAACGTACTGCTGAAAAAGTGCAGGGATTTTATGGAGGAAGGCAGAAAGTTATATATATTTGGCAGCGGGCTGGCCGGAAGTTTTTTTTATGATGTGCTGCAGCTGCATCAGGTTTCGGTGGACGGATTTTGTGTTGACCCGGAGTATTTTAAGCCGGATACAGCCTGCTGCAGCCTGCCTGTATATTCGGTGGAGGCCCTTATAGCAGGGGCAGGCATTCAGAATAAGATCGCCATAGTCATAGCATTTATGGGAAATAGGCGGCATGAGTGGACTAGTAATGAAAACGCAGAGATTGTAGATCTGGATTTCTGGTCGCTGGGGAGCATATGCAATTATAAAGAAAATCTTATGGATGGCAGATTTATAGAAGGCAATGCGGATGTTCTGGGCAGATTATACGATTGTCTGGCAGATGATAAGTCCAGGCAGTGCATGACAGCATTTTTGAATCAGAGGATCAGCGGGAAGTTCGGATATCTGGAACCGCTAGCCGGGGGAACACCGTACTATGAGCAGGAATTATATGATCTAAGCAGAATATCGTGCATGATAGACTGCGGGGCATTTGACGGGGATTCATACAGGGAGTTCTGCGGCTGCTATGAGTTGGCAGCCGGAAAGCCTTATAAAGGCAGGGCTTTTTTATTGGAGCCGGATAAAAATAATTTCCAAAAAATAGTTCGGGGGCTTTCTGGCTGCCATGGAGCAGTGCCGTTGAATATCGGCGTATGGGATAAAAAGGACGTGCTTTTCTTTCAAGAAGCAGAAATGTCAGGCAGCATTGTAGAAAACGGAAGTATTTCCGTCAATGCTGACAGCATTGACAATGTCACCTCGGATTTAAGGGGAGAGGTAGATCTGATTAAAATGGATATAGAAGGCAGTGAGCTGAAAGCGCTGAAGGGAGCAGAGGCAGTGATCAGGAAATATCATCCGGTATTGGCAGTCTGTGTCTACCATAAGAAAGAGGATCTTCTTGAGATACCTCAGTATATCAAATCTTTATACCCGGGTTATAAATTATATCTCAGGGCTTATTCGAAATATTGTCAGGAACTTGTATTATATGCGGTAGTGCGTAGCTGAGGGCTATGTCAGAAATCTACGCGAATTAGAGGCGCTATTGCGATAGCTTATTCATTTATTGGTTGCAGAAAGTGAAAGGAAAAAATGTTTGGAGGAGACCAGTTTAGCATTGCTGAAAGAGAGTGTTTTTTATATGAACAGTGTATTGAGTGGAAAAAGGAAGGACGTGAGTTGTATATCTATGGAGCAGGAGCAGCCGGGGAAATGTTTTTTTCTGCTCTTTTGTTACATGGAATAATAGTACAGGGATTCTGCGTAGATTCAGTTTATTTTAAACAGGGGATGGCTTGCTGTGGCTTGTCAGTTTTTCATATAGGTGAACTTTTAAAGCAGTCAGGAAACGACAGAAAAATTGGCATTATTACTGCATTTATGGACAGAGAGAAAAGACAGCCGGGCAGCAGTGAATCTGTGAAGTTTGTAGAAGTTGATCCCTTGGCATTGGAAACCTCTGGCTATAGGTTTGATTATAAATTTGTTGAAGAACATATACCGCAGTTGGACGATGTATACAGTCATCTAGCTGAC
Source organism: uncultured Eubacterium sp. (assembly GCA_910586445.1). Classification (GTDB taxonomy): domain Bacteria; phylum Bacillota; class Clostridia; order Lachnospirales; family Lachnospiraceae; genus Eubacterium_J. Next base: position 44,606 of record CAJUHV010000001.1, on the reverse strand, counting down.
GGGAAATCAAGACAGTGCATGAAAGCATATTTTAACCAGCGGATCAGTGGCAGGATGGAATATCTGGAAACTCTGAGTGATGGAAATAAGTATTATGACAGGCAGATTGTATCACTTAAGAACATAACCTGCATGATTGACTGCGGAGCATTCGACGGAGACTCGTTTCTTTCTTTTTGTGCAAATTATAAACAGGAAACCGGAAAAGAGTACAGGGACGTGGCAGTCCTGATGGAGCCGGATCCGGAAAACTATGCAGCATTAGAAAAGATTTGTGCAGACAGAGACTATGTAAAGACGATGAACATAGGTGTATGGGGCCATAAAGGAATTTTAAAATTTGAAGGAGGCAGCAGCACCGGGAGCAGGATAGCAGAGAATGGCAGTATTTCTGTAGAAGTGGACAGTATTGACCATGTTGTTTCAGAATTGGCGGAGGAGGGTAAAATAAAGAACCGGGAAATGTTTATTGATATGGATATTGAAGGCAGTGAATGGAATGCCTTAAAAGGAGCCGAGGCAACGATAAAGACATACCACCCAGTACTAGCTGTCTGCATATACCACAAAAGGGATGATTTTCTTACCCTGCCACAGTATATCCGTTCCATGTACGGGGGATACAGGCTGTATCTAAGGGCCTACGAGAGATACAGCCATGACGTGGTGCTGTATGCAGTGTCGGATTAGACAAAAATACTTTAAGCAGAGGATATCAAATTTATGAATATAGCACAGACTGATCTAAGGATAAAAAAGCTGAAGGAACTGGAACAAAAATTTGCGCAGGGCTTAGGAAATCACCTGTATATCTGGGGTGCTGCAGAAACGGCAGAGCGCGTGAGGCTGTTTATTGAAGGAAACAGCCGGGTCCGTGTAAGGGCATATGTTGTAGACGATGAATTTTATGATGAAGCGGTATCCGGCTTAGAGCAGGCGCAGGATGCTTATGATGAGACGGTATCCGGCTTAAAACAGGCGCAGGATGCTTTTGGTGCAAGGACATGCAGCACGAAGCAGGTATGGAAGGCTTCAGACTGGCTGGGCACTGTGAAGGAGGGGGATGCGGTCTGGATCGGATTTGTTGATTTTGAGAGGGGCAGGCAGCTGGCTGCTTCACTGCCAGAAGGAGTTGAAGGAATATTTTTTTCATATCCGATCAGCGGAATTATCCAGGGAAAGATACTGACATATGAGTATTACAACGAGCATAGAAAAGATTTCGAATGGGTGTACGGGCGCATGGCGGATGAAAAGTCCAGGCGGACACTGGAAGGATTTATAAACGCGTGCATTTCGGGCAGTGCGCAGGACATAGAGAGGGAACATACGCCGGAGCATTATTTTAATGACATAACGAGGGATTATCCGGTGCGCTGCATGGTGGACTGCGGGGCATATACTGGCGACACAGTGGAGGCTGCGGCCGGGTTTTATGCGGATCTGGATACCGTAATTGCATTTGAGCCGGACAGGCAGAACATGGGCAGGCTGAAGCAGATGGCAGGCCGCACGGACCTGCCCGTAAAAAACTGGAGCTTTATAGAAAAGGGCAGCTGGAGCAAAAAAACTGAGCTCTGCTTTAAGGCAGACGGACAGACCTCCTGTGTAAGCAGGGACGGGGAGGTGCGGATACCGGCAGATACGATCGACCATGTGCTGGCAGGCATGGCCCCGGTGAAAGTAGATTTTATCAAAATGGATGTAGAGGGCAGTGAACAGGAATCCCTGTCAGGTGCCTGTGAAACAATCAGAAAGGACCATCCGGTGCTGGCCGTCAGCGTGTACCATAAAATAGAAGATCTTTATGAAATCCCCCGGATGATAGAAGACATCGGAGGGGGGCTGGAAGGCGGTTATGCCTATTACCTGAGGTATCATGGTGCGAATCTTTATGATGTCGTCCTGTATGCAGTTCCTAAAAAATAGGGATTCATGCTTTTCTTAAACGGAGGTGGGAAGGATCAGAAAGAAGATTCTTATATTAAACGGCACAATCAGCGAGATCCCGATTATTGAGAAGGCAGCAGAGATGGGATTTTATGTCGTGACAACAGGAAACATGCCCGGGCTGCCGGGGCACAGGCACGCGGATGAGTATATCCCGGAGGACTATTCGGATAAGGAGGCTGTCCTGCGGCTTGTGAAAGACAGCGGCATTGAGGGAATTGTAAGCTGCGCGAATGATTTCGGGGTGCTTACGTCGTCTTATGTGGCTGAACGGATGGGGTGGGCAGGGCATGACACCTATGAGCATGCCGTGCTGATGCACCATAAGGACCGGTTCAGGCAGTACTGCCGGGAAAAGGGAATCCCGTGCCCGCAGTCCCGCTGTTTTACCGGCAGGGAGCATGCGCTTGAGTACTGCAGGAGGGCAGGGTACCCTGTCATTGTCAAGGCGAATGACCTCACGGGAGGCAAGGGGATCATGAAGGCCGAAAATATCAGGCAGGCAGAAGAAGCGGTGGGCCGGGCATTTGAAATGTCCAGGGACAAGCATGTCCTTGTGGAATCGTTTCTTACGGGAGTGCAGCAGTCCATTGTCGTATTTCTGGTAAACAGGAAAATTGTCATGACGTCCAGCAGCAATATATACTGCATGCGGAATCCGTACCTGGTGCAGGCAGAGACATATCCTGCTGAGAATTTTGGGGACGTGAGGGATGAGCTGTGCGGCATCATTACCCGGATGGCGCAGGACCTGCAGCTGGCGGACGGGATCTTTTCCTTCCAGTATATGGTATGCGGCGGGAGGCCCTATATCATAGAGATGATGCGCAGGTGCTTCGGCAATGAGACGCTGCTCCTTGCAGATGTGATGACGGGGTTTCCATGGGAGGAGGCATACATACGGGCCTCGCTGGGCATGGACTGCTCCCGGCTTGCCGTCTCGGAGCCGGAGGCGGAATACTGCGGGCATTTCGGCATAATGGCTGAAAGAAACGGGATTTTAAAAAGCGTTTCGATAGATCCTTCCATAGAACACAGGCTGTTTAAAAAGACGGTCAATATTGTTCCCGGGGAACGGATTGAAAATTATATGAATGAAAAGATCAGCCATATTTATTTTACATACGATAATCTGGATGAAATGAATGAGGAGATTATACATTATAACGAGATGATAAAAGTAGAAATGTATTAAACTCAATAGGAGAAAATATGGGATTTATTTCGGTGTATTTTGTCGTTTTTATTTTCGTAACTTACTGCCTTTATTATGTAGTTCCATCTAGATTTCAATGGATGGTACTACTGGCAGCAAGTATTTTGTTTTATATGTCCTTTGATTTTAGAGCGATAATCTTTCTTTTAGTAAGTTCTGGAATTATCTATGCAGCCGCAATAATTGTTTTTAAAAGACCTAATGGGCAAGTTCGCAATGCTGTAGTAATATTTTCGATTGGGATAAATATTTTTCTGCTTATGGCATTTAAATATTTTCCTTTTTTTGGTCGATTATGGCCAGATGGGAATTTTATTTTTGAATTACGCGAGCAGTTGATGGACAAATATTCGTTGGTTGTTCCAATCGGAATTTCTTTTTATACATTGGCATTGATGGGATATCTACTAGATGTTTATAGATTACGATATGAGCCTGAACGAAATATCTTAAAAGTTTTTTTATTCGCTAGTTTTTTTCCGCATATTCTTCAAGGCCCGATTGCTCGTTATGATCAGCTGTCAACACAGTTTCAGAAAAAACATTTGTTAAGTTACAATAGAACAATGTATGCATTGCAGCTTATGATCTGGGGCTATATGAAAAAAATGGTCATTGCTGATCGTGTATCTATATTTGTAGATGCTGTTTACAGTAACTATGGTTTAGTGGGTGGAACGGAATTATTTATTGCAAGCTTGTTATACAGTATACAGATTTATGCTGATTTTTCTGGCTGTGTAGATATTGCTGCAGGTACAGCTGAGCTATTTGATATTAGACTGATGGATAATTTTAAGCGTCCATATTTAGCTGGGTCAGTTCGAGAATTTTGGAAAAGATGGCATATCTCATTAAGTTCTTGGTATAGAGATTATTTGTATATTCCATTGGGAGGGGGGCGTAAAGGAAAAGCAAGACGGTGGATTAATATTTTTATAGTTTTTTTGATGAGCGGAATTTGGCATGGAGCAGGCTTGAATTTTATTGCATGGGGAATTATTCATGGTGCATACCAGATTATTGGAGATTGCATACTGCCATTGCAGAAGAAAGGAATGTATATATTAAAAATAGATGAAAATAGCGCATGGTGGGTTCTTTGGAAAAGAATGATGACATTTTTATTTGTAAATTTCGCTTGGATTTTTTTTAAGGCAGATGGATGGAGGATGGGAGCTAGAATCGTTGTATCGATCTTCCGATATCCAAGTCCATGGGTAATGACAGATGGGACATTATATAAATATGGAATTTCTGCTAATATGTTTTGTGTATTGATTTTATTTATCATTCTTCTTTTGGTTGTAGATATGCTGCACGAAAAGAATATTTCAATAAGAAAGTGGATTGCAGAGTGCAATATAATTGTTCGGTGGTTAATATATTATGCAGCTCTTTGTGCGATTTTGGTATTTGGAGCATATGGAATGGGGTATCAGGCATCTGAGTTTATTTATATGCAATTTTGAGGGATTTTATGAAAAAAATAGTGAAAATAATTTTGTTTTGCATTGGATTTTTGATATTGTTGGATTTGTTGGGAAAACTATTAAAACCATCATGTGCAAAGGAGGTTGCTATAGACAATGACCACTATTCTTATGAAGGTATTTATGATCTGCCTAAGGGTTCATTAGATGTAGTATTTGTTGGATCTTCTCATGCGTTTTGCAGTATTTCGCCAGAGGATATTTTTTCATCATATGGTATCACTAGTTATGTATTGGGTTCTGGTAATCAAAGAATATGGCAGTCGTATTTTAATCTAAAAGATGTTTTTCGAATACAGAGTCCTAAGGTGGTTATCGTAGAATCTCTAGTAGCATTTGAACAGGCGGCACAAGGGGAGGCGTACAATCGAGAAGCAATTGATCGTATGAAGCTGTCTTGGCCTAAAATAGAGGCAATAAAAATGGCAGTTGCTAAGAATTCAGAACAAGAACATTTCTTGAGCTATATTTTTCCGGCAATTAGATATCATGACAGGTGGGAAATGCTTGAAGAAAATGACTTTTCGTGGTTCTTGAATGATTCATGGTCAGTGACGAAGGGATATTTGCCAAGGATGACTGTTACGAGTGCTGAATTTAATATTTCAGAATATGAGAAATCAAACCCTGTTGAAATGAACAGCACTTGCAGAGAATATCTAACGAAGATCAAAGAATTATGTGATAAAAATCAGGCAGAACTAATATTAACTAAGTTTCCAACATGTTTATGGAATGGGGCAAAAGCGCTAGCTATGCAGCAAATAGCAGATGAAATGGGTGTTATATATTTAGATTTTTGCGCAGATGAAATATTAAGAAGGGCAGTAAATATTGATTGGTCTAGGGAAACACTTGATAATGGCAATCATCTAAATTATGATGGGGCTTTGAAAGTAACTGATTATATGGGGAAATATTTAGAAAAGAATTATGTATTTTCGGATAAAAGAAAAAATGCACAATATGATCAGTGGAAGAAAGATTATGCTTACTTTAAGAGAAGTGTGGATAATTATTACATCAGTATGGCAGAAACAATAGATAGATTAGTAGAAATACTGGGCGAGAATTATTCAATGGCTGTATCAATTGGAAATATAGAATTAGACAAAGTACCAAAAGAAGATATACTTGCATTGAATCACATAGGGGTACAGACAGATTTTGTTGTTGAAACGTATAATAGAAATAATTTTATAGTTGTATCAAATGGAGCTATAATTGCACAGAGATATAGTGATGAACAGATAGACTGGAGAGGAAATGTCGGCGGTAATTATTGGAGGATTGAAAGTGCAAGAAATCAATCAGGTAATGTCTTTCATTGTTTCATTAATGAAAAGGAGAGGGCAGAGTATAATGATGGTATCAATATCATTGTGTGGGATGATGAGATAGATCAATATGTTTCTAGTCTGAATTTTGTCTATGAAGAGACAGATGATAGCGATTAACAGTATATTTTTTAGATCGGGTTCATGTTTTTAATTGAGAAATAAAGGTAAATTTATAATGTTTAGGGGAACCATATGTCAATATCAGATGTTGTTTTTATTTTTTCATTTCTACCAATTGTAATATTTATTTATTATATAAGCAGGGTAAGGCTTCGTAAATATATATTATTGTTGTTTAGTTTATTATTTTATGCTTGTGGCGCAGTAGAATATCTTCTGCTTTTAATAGTATGTATGTGTTTGAATATCGTTTTGGGATACAATATTGCTAGAAATCGCGATAAAAAAATACTATCATCAGGATTAGTGATATTTGGAATTGTTTTCAATGTATCTATATTAGTTTACTATAAGTATTTTGATGTTGCATTGGAGGCAGCAGGACATTTATTTGGGCGGGAGATTATAAAGAGAAATATAGGGCTGCCGTTAGGGATATCATTTTTTACTTTTAAAGCCATTTCTTACTTAGTGGATATATATATGAATCGGATTCATGAATACGGCGATCCTATAGAGGCGGCTCTATATATGTCTTTTTTCCCGCAAATACAGTCAGGTCCACTATCAAGATATGAGGATATGATAGTATGCAATGCTGGATGCATAATTGACAAAGAAATCTGTTTTGATGATATTTCGGAAGGGATTTATCAGTTTATCATTGGGTTTCAGAAAAAGATGCTTCTTGCAAATGTATTGTCGAATATTACGATAGAAACTTTCTCGGCATCTCCAGAATATATGTCTGCAGGATATGCTTGGCTCGGAGCAGTATGTTATTCTCTGCAGTTATATTATGATTTTTCTGGTTATTCTGATATGGCAGTCGGGATCAGCCGAATGTTTGGGTACCGATGCCCGCATAATTTTGATTATCCTTATTGGGCAGATTCAGTTTCAGTATTTTGGAGAAAGTGGCATATTACATTAGGTGCTTGGTTCCGCGATTATGTATATATTCCATTGGGAGGTTCTAGGTCGTGCGGAGAGGTAAAATGGAAAACTTATAGAAATTTATTTATTGTATGGGCTCTTACTAGTATTTGGCATGGGGTTAGTTGGAATTTTATGTTTTGGGGAATGGGATATTTTGTTGCTATTTCGCTTGAAAAGATGACAGGATGGCCGTTTGAAATAAAGTCTAAGACTGGGAAAATAATATATCGCATGTCTATGCTGTTATTTATAAATTTTCAATGGGTGATCTTTAGAGCTGAGGGATTTCGTAAAGGTGTTCAGTATATACTAAATATGTTTGGGGCTGTATCAAATCCGATTGCAGATGCTAGAGCTTTGTTTTTATTAAAAGATTATGTTTTTTTTATTTTAATAGGAGTAATGTTATGCTTTCCAATTGTTCCTTGGGCTGAGAAAAAAATACAGCAGAGAAATAAGATTAAAGAATTGTGGGGTGCGTTTGCAGTGGTAATTCATGTTCTGTTATTTATATGGTCAGTTTCAATGGCAGTTGCGGGGAGGAATAATCCGTTCGCGTATGCAAATTTCTAGTAATTAATATAATACGTTGAAAGGATAAGATATATGGAGATTAAATATAAGAAAATATTAGCAATACTGTTTTTATTGGTGATGGGAGTTGTCTGGATCAATAGTGGTTCTTTTACTTCATTGCAGAAAATAGAAGACTTTTTAAGGCGGGGTGTGGGTATCCATTATTTTAGCAGAGAGGTTGGGTCAGAAGATAGTACGCTTACAATGGACATGATTGAGACTGAATATGCAAGTCAAATGTGGAAAAGACAGGATTTGATTAATTTCAATGGAGCAGTGGCTAAGCTATTAAGAATGCAAGGTTATTATGGCAGCAAGGGAATATATATTACAGAAGATCGATATATTGTGTCGCCATCTCCTTGGACTTCAACCGATTACGAATATGATCAAATGCTGTCATTATACCATTTTCTGTTGAAAAAGGATATTCATCTAATGTATATAAATGAACCAAATAAATATGTCGATGATAGTTTATTTGAAAAAAATTTTGGAATAGAGAGTTATAGTAATAGAAATGCTGATTCTTTTTTACAGCGAATCAAAAAGGCTGGAATTCATGTGATCGACTTGCGTGACGAGTTGAAGCAGGATAAGCTTAATATATATGATATGTTTTATCGAACCGATCATCATTGGACTACGAGAAGTGGATTGTGGGCCTCTGAAAAGATTGCAAAAGGTTTAAATAAGTATTGCGGTTATGCGATTGATACATCAATTTATGATGAGGAAAATTATTCTTTTACTAATTGGAAAGCTTGTTGGTTGGGAGAACAAGGAAGGGTCGTAGCGGCTAGTTATGTTGGTTTGGATGATTACACAGCAATAAAACCTAAGTTTGCAACAAATTATACTTTTAAAAATGGAGATATACTGCAGCAGGGGACATTTGAAGATTTTATAAATGAAGATGTATATAATGCAGATGAAGATGTATATGTAAATCCAAGCTGGCATTATTCGTATTCACAGCCTAATGTTATAAATAATAATGTGGAGTATGGGAAGGTGCTTATTTTAGGAGATTCTTATGAACAGGTTGTTGTACCGTTTCTTTCGTTGGGAGTTTCAGAAGTGGATTCAATAATTTTAAGGAGCTTTTCTGGAAACATAAGGGATTATATAGAACAGGGAGAATATGATACGGTATTAATTTGTTATGCGCAGTTTATGATTGGAGCGCACGATGATACCGAATCTGCAAATTATAAAATGTTTACATTTGAACAGTAGTATTATGTGTATTGTCTTATAGGGGCAAAAGTAATATACGAAATGTGAGCTGTTTGTGGCTTAAAAGGAAAGAGGTATGATATGAAATACATTAGTTTTGTTATTCCATGTTATCGTTCCGAAAATACAATAGAGATCGTTATTTCTGAATTGATTGCGACAATTACTAATGGTGGAATTTCAGATTATGAAATTATCTTAGTAAATGATTGCTCTCCTGATGATGTATGGAAGGTAATTCAGCATTTATCCGAGAAGAATCCTAAAATTAAAGGAATATCCTTGTCTAGAAATTTTGGACAACATGCAGCATTAATGGCAGGATATGCTTATTGTGAAGGAGATTATGTTGTATCTTTAGATGATGATGGACAGATGCCATTAGAAGTGCTTCTACAGATGATCGAACAGTTGGATAGTGGCTATGATGTGGCTTGCACATATTATGAAGAAGAGATAAAAAAGAGTCTGTATCGAAAGTTTGGAACTTGGATTGCTGAAAAAATGAGTAAAGTAATGTTGGGAGCACCAAAAGATTTTAAGAGCAGTAGTTTTTATATTGCTAGAAAATTTGTTATTAAAGAGATGATAAGGTACAAAAATGCTTACCCATATCTAGCCGGTTTATTATTAAGAACAACAAAAAATATAGCGTATGTTCCAGCAAGACATAGGGAGAGGTTGGAAGGCAGTTCTGGTTATTCGATGAAAAAATTGCTTGCATTATGGCTGAACGGTTTCACAGCATTTTCTGTTATACCACTCAGATTTGCTTCATTTTTAGGGATTTTTTGTTCTTTTATTGGTTTTTTTATTGGGATTCTTGCAATTGTACGTAAATTGATGAATCCAGATATGCTTCTGGGATATAGTTCTACAATAGCAAGCATTTTTTTTGTTGGTGGAGTTATAATGATGATCCTTGGCATGATCGGAGAATATATAGGTCGTATATATATTAGTATTAATAATGCTCCAATATACGTGATTAAAGAAACTACAGAGATGGATGAACTGATCAATAAGAGAGGGGAATTGATGTGAATGAATTTTTGGATAAGGTCACAAGTAATATAGAATTTCGAAAAAATATAATATACCAGATAATAAACTGATTTTATTGATGGTAGGATGCTTGGCGAAAAGAAAAGGCTCCGCATTGGTGAAAATGTGGTGCTGAGATTAATGCATGTTGCTTAATATTATTATCGGGGAAGATATGAATATGAGAAATTTGTCCAAGAAATCAGTGAGAAACAATTAGAGGGAGGGGGCTGTTGTTGGGTGGGATATCACATAGAGATTGGAAAGAATGTTATCAAAATGTAGATGTAATGATAATGCCAAATATGCACGCGAAAGATGATGTGAAGGGGTTTGATATTATAGTTTCTGGGGCAAGTTTGGCCAGACGGGTTGTTATTGCAAGTAATGAAAATCAAACTATGCACAAAGTGCAATAAGCTTTGGGCGAGAGTGACAATAATAGGCAGATTTTAGAAACTATTGTAAAATATAAAAACGGTGCAAAGTATATTCTGTGTGTACAAGAAAGAATTATTTATGAGAGAAAATTTGCGCAAAATATAGAAATGTAATGGAAACCGATATAATTATTAATTATATTAGCAATGTATCACAGTATTGTAGGATAATATTGTAGTTTTGTTTGCGGTTTGAATAAAAAAGATGCTTATAATGTAATATATATATGATTAAGAATATTATGATTTGTATATTGTTGTGGTATAGAAAGGAGAAAATAATGAAAAGAGCGCTTATTACAGGAGTGACAGGACAAGACGGTTCATATTTGGCGGAACTGCTTTTTGAAAAAGGATATGAAGTATATGGAATCATGCGCAGAAAGAGCATAGTTGATTATGGAAATGTTGTACATCTTAAAGATAGTATTCATTTTATATATGCAGATATGACAGATCTTGTATCTTTAGTAAATGCTATGAAGATTTCGCAGGCAGACGAGGTATACAACCTAGCAGCACAGTCTTTTGTGGGTACTAGTTGGGAACAGCCGACAGCAACAGCTGACATAGATGCAATTGGGGTAACTAATATGCTTGAAGCAGTGCGGATTGTAAAACCAGAGGCGCATTTCTATCAGGCATCTACTTCTGAAATGTTTGGAAAAGTTTCTGAAATGCCGCAGACAGAAAATACCCCATTCTATCCAAGAAGTCCATATGGTGTAGCAAAATTATATGGTTTTTGGATAACTAAAAATTATCGTGAAAGTTATGGAATGTATGCATGCAGTGGTATTTTATTTAATCATGAGAGCGAACGCAGAGGATTGGAATTTGTGACACGTAAGATAACGCATGCTGTAGCGTGTATTAAGTACGGGCTGCAAGAATATGTGGAATTAGGGAATCTTGATTCAAGAAGAGATTGGGGGCATGCTAAGGATTATGTACGCGCAATGTGGCTGCTTCTTCAACAAGATAAGCCGCAAGATTATGTAATTGCAACGAATGAGACGAGATCGGTGCGCGAATTTACAGAGGCTGCATTTTTATGTGCAGACATAGAGATTGAATGGGAAGGTGAGGGGGTTCATGAAATAGGAAAGGATAAAACTACTGGTCAGATTATTGTAAAGGTAAATTCGGATTATTTTCGTCCGGCAGAAGTTGAGTTGTTATGGGGAAATCCGACGAAAGCAGAGTCGGAAATCGGGTGGAAGAGAGAGATCTCATTCCATGAATTGGTAGAGCGCATGGTTAAAAACGATATGGAAATAGTTGCAAGAGAAATTGTGAGGTTAAAATGAAATCATTGATTATTGGAGCAGCTGGTTTTGTCGGACCTTATTTAATGCAGCATTTGAAAAGAGATTTAGGACATGAAATTGCGGTTACAAAAATGCCGCATGAGCAGATCAAGATTGCAGAAATGAAAAAAAGTGATTATCAAGTTTATGATTTAAATATCTTAATTCCAGAAGAGATAACGGAATTATTATTTGAAATTCATCCTGATTATATATTTCATTTAGCAGCACAAAGCTCAGTAGCTCTGTCATGGAAAAATCCTGCGTTAACAGTGGATGTAAATGTAAAAGGTGGGATTAATGTCTTGGAGGCCTTACGAAGTCTAGACTATAAACCCAGAATGATTATGGTGGGGTCTGGTGAAGAATATGGCCCCGTCTGTTATTCGGATGAAGGTATACGAGAGGATAGTAGGATAAACCCGGTTAACATATATGCTGCAACGAAGGCATGTCAGAATATGATAGGCAGAATCTATGCACAAGCATATGGGTTGGAAATAATGATGGTACGTGCTTTTAATCATATTGGGCCAAATCAGGAGCCGATGTTTGCTGTTGCTGATTTTTGCAAGCAGGCTGCATTGATTGAAGCTGGAAAAAGAGAGGCTGTGATATTAGTTGGCAATTTAAAAGCTGAGCGTGATTTTACTGACGTAAGGGATGTTGTGCGTGCATACGCATTGTTGGTGGAAAATGGCAAGGCAGGTGAAACGTATAATGTAGGTAGTGGAAAGACGATTAGTTTAGCTGATATCTTACAGTTGATTTTGGATATGTCGGTATCTGATATTAGGGTGGAAGTAGATCCTAATAAGCTTCGTCCAATAGATGTGCCGGTTATAAAAGCAGATATTGGGAAGATGCGAGAAGTTATAGATTGGGAGCCTGTAATTAAACTAGAGCAAACAATAGCTGAAACATTAGATTATTGGCGTAAAAAAATATAAGGGGGCTAAGGAGTTTAGTATTAACGTTAATGTAAGATATCGGGATTAGCTAAAACTGTTTTCTAGAGACCGTTTCAAGTTTTGTGTAAACTCAAAAATCTGATATAAGATATGTGAATAGTTGCTGAAGGGCAGAGCCGGATTTTACGGTTTCTGCCCTTATCTGCATTATACAAGGATTTTCAGGCATGTCAATAAGACCTGCCATTTTCAGGTCATTTTTACAGGTTTCTGCCTGCCAGACGTTCCTCAAAATAAATTTCTAACTGGGAGTGAATCTGTCCCCAGTCCTGACGGTGTCCGGTCCATTTTTTCGTAATGTCCATCGTTGCCAGATACAACATTTTCAGCAGACTGTCATCAGAAGGAAATACGGTCTTTGATTTTGTCGCCTTCCGAAGCTGGCGGTTAAATCCTTCAATGGCATTGGTGGTATAAATCAGGCGCCTTACTGCTTCGGGATACTTAAAATAAGTGGACAGTGTTGCCCGGTTGTCATGCCGGGATTTGTGGATTTTAGGATATTTGGAATCCCATTTGTCTTTGAACAGTTCCAATTCGTTTAAGGCAGTTTCTTCGGTCGGCGCAGCGTATACAGGCTTCAGGTCCGCCATCAGTTTCTTGATATCTTTGTATGATACAAATTTTGTGGAATTTCGTATCTGGCGGATGATGCACTGCTGTATTTCTGTCTTTGGATAAACGGCTTCAACTGCCTGCGGGAATCCATTCAGTCCATCCACGCAGGCAATCAGAATGTCTTCCACACCCCGGTTCTTTAACCCGTTCATAATAGACAGCCAGAATTTTGCGCTTTCATTTTCGCCAACATGCATTCCCAAGACATCCTTTTTCCCGTTCATGTCAATGCCAGGGGCTATATAGACGGCGCGTTTTGCAATGCGTCCCTCGCTGCGGACATGGTAATGGATGGCATCCATAAATACGACCGCATAGACTTCTTCCAGCGGGCGTTCCTGCCATTCCCTGACGATGGGAAGTATCTTGTCCGTGATTCGGCTGACCGTGCTGTCGGATATATCCATGTCGTAGAGTTCCTTCATGTGGGATTCTATGTCGCCGGTTGTCATGCCTTTTGCATACATGGAAAGAATCTTTTCCCCCATGTCCTGCGTCACGGTATTCTGATATTTTTTGATAAGCTGTGGCTGGTATTCGCCATTACGGTCACGCGGAATTGCAGTGTCCATATCTCCACAGCTGGTGCGCATCGTCTTTTGTGAATGGCCGTTGCGGCTGTTCTCAGTATCTTTGTTCCGGTAATCGTATTTGGAGCAGCCGAGTTCTTCGTCAAGCTCCTCGTCTAGTGCTCCTTCCAGAAGAACAGACATCATGTCACGCATGACGGCATTTACATCTGTACCGTTTTTGATACTGATATCATTCTTTTTCAGATAATCACGCATCATTTCTCTCACTGCTGCTTTTTGTGGGCTGTCATTTTTTCTTGCCATAAATAAAACCTCCAAACTGAGTAATTTTATCTTACATCAGTTTGAAGGTTTACACAAACTTTGGGATACTCCCGTTTTCTAATATCTTTAATATTAGGAAACAGTTTTTTAGAAATATAATTACTCAGTCAGATGTCTCATGACATTCTTTCTCATCTACTGATTCAAACACGATCAAGTGTGACAGATCCGTGTTTTGCATCTGAGATTTATAAACCTAACAAAAAGCATTTGACATCTTGTTTCTTTTGCAAGAATATATTATAATACATTCTATGTATAATGTTAAATGTTTGCTATGACATAATATATAACAAGCGATTAAATATGAAAGACGGAGAAAATGCAAGTGAGAAAGCATCATGTAGCTTTGAACATAATCAAAAATTTCCTAATGCGGGACGATCATATAGAGCGTGCCGCATTTTTTTGGAACGCATTTGCGGCTGTTACAAATGCGTTCCAGACTATGGTACTGCTTCTTATCATAACGCGTCTTGGAAATATGAATGATGCCAGTATTTTTGTTATGGCGTATGCGATCGGCAATCTGATGCTGAATATTGGAAAGTATGGGGTCAGGCAGTTTCAGGTAACGGATGCAGCGGAAAAATATTCTTTTGAGGAATATGCCAGATCGCGGTATGCGACCATGCTGCTAATGCTGCTGGGGTCTGCTGCATATCTGGGGTATGGTATTGTGGTGAACCATTACTCTGCCGAGAAAATAGGAATTGTGGTGCTGATCTGTCTGCTGAAAGGACTGGAGGCTTTGGAGGATGTTTACCATGGCAGGATGCAGCAGATGGGCAGGCTGGATGTATCGGGAAGAATATTTGGAATAAGGATGGCGGTGTTTATTGCGCAGTTTGGGATTTTTTATATTGCTACGCAGCACCTGCTGTTTTCCTGTGCAGCCAGTGTACTGGTGACATTTGTTCTTTTTTTGGTCTTGAATTTCTCTGTATTTGATGTATTTCAGCCTAGCCAGAAGCAGGGTGTGCCGAAGAACCACTGGAGGGGAATTTTGGTGGAGTGCTTTCCGCTCTGCTTATGTGTCAGTTTAAATATGTATATTACGAATGCGCCTAAGTATACGATTGATGCGGTGGTCAGTGATGAAGAGCAGGCTTTTTTTAATATTATTTTTATGGCTGTATTCGTGATCGGCATGGTCAGCAGCTTTATCTTTCAGCCTTTGTTAAAATGGATGGGCGAGATATGGGAGAAGCGGGAGCATAATAAATTTTTTGTGCTGGTTATGAAGCTGATCGCTGTTACGGCGGCGGGGGATATTGTTATACTGGCAGCAGGATGCCTGATCGGGTGTGAGGTGCTGGGATGGATGTATGGGATAGATCTGAGCAGCTATAAGGGACAGCTTGCAGTATTTCTGCTGTCGGGAGGGATGATTGCGCTGCAGAATCTGTTTCTCATGGCGATCACTGTGATCAGGTGCCAGAAATATATGGTTTACGGCTATATAGTGACGGCCGCCGGAATGCTTTTGATGGGAAAGCATATTTTGATGCAGCATGGACTGATCGGGCTGGACTGGTTTTATTTCTTTATGCTGGCAGTATTGACGATTTATTGTGCTGTCATTACCTTTGCCGGAATCAAAAGACAGAGCAGGAGGCAGGGGGACACAGAAGGTCAGATAAATTAGTGTTGATGTATAGAAAGTCTGTGGTATAATGGTTGTTAAAGTTGTTAAGTGTTATTTTAAAATGCAGAAAGCTGAACTTTTTTTGATATACGATACAGGTAAATAAGCAGTGATGCACAATTTTGGCAGGGATTAGAGGCTTATTTATGCGGAAATAAAAAGGGCTTGGCGGCAGGCAGTGATAAGGAGTTTTTATGAGTATTAAATTTAAGAGATTTTACGCAGTTTTTTTGACGGGTGCATTGTGTTTTGGCAGTCTGGCAGGATGCTCTTCGACTGACCAGAAGCAGGGACAGGAGACCTCCAAGGAGCCGGAGCAGGAAACTGCGGTGGATGGGGATGACGAGGATTTAGGAAGGTACAAACCTTCTGACTTTGCTATGGAGGTACAGGAAAAATACGAATACCCATATTTAGGGCTGAGTTTTACGGTACCACAGAGCCTTCTGGATGCTATGGAGAAGAAAGAAGCGGCAATGCTGAATGAAGTTTTGGCGGGAGACAATGATTCTCAGATAGACTATGGATTTTTTTCGTGGAATCTAATGACTGATGAGCAGCGGGATGCAGAAGTGGAGGGTCAGGGAACCGGGTTTTATGACTGGGCAGCGGAGCTGGAAAGAATAGGTGTGCTGGGAGTATATCATTCTGATCAGATAAAGAATCTGGATCAGCTGACCAGGTGTAGTGAGCATAAGGAGCTTGGAAAGAGTGAGGACGGAGTATATACCTATTATCTTAGTATAAACCCTGAGGCAGATACGGACTTGACAAAGACAGTCAGCCAGATTGAGGCGGAAATTACCAAGATCACTCCTCTGGAAGAGGAAAATTCACATTCGGATATCAGCAGCCTCGGCTCTTTTTCGACGCAGGATATCAATGGAAAAGCTTATACCGAAAAAATGTTTGAAGAATATGAGCTTACAATGGTAAACGTATTTACGACATGGTGTACGCCGTGCATCAATGAGATCCCGGATCTGCAGACGCTGAGTGAGGAAATGGCGGATCAGGGGGTAGCTGTAGTGGGCGTTGTTTTAGATGCGTCAGATGGGATGGGACATGTGATAGATGATACTGTGGAAAAGGCGAGGGTGCTGGCTGAACGTACAGAGGTTTCTTATCCGTTTTTGATCCCTGATGAGAGCAATTTAAATGGAAGGCTGGAAGGAATTGATGCAGTGCCGGAAACATTTTTTGTAGATAAAAACGGAACTATCGTAGGACAGACGTATTCGGGGAGCCATAGTCTGGAAGAATGGAAACGGATTGTGGAAGAAACACTTGGCAGTGTAAAAGGAGACGGGCAATGAAGCACCTTAAATATGCGGGTTGGCGCGGGCTTGGCGCTGCGGCGGCGGGCCTTTTGATGATGGGATATGGAATTTATCGAAATGAGGTGGATGTCGTGATGGCAAAAGCTGTCAGTATATGTCTGGAGTGTATAGGAATTGGGTAAAAATAGAAAAACGAGTGAATGGAACCGCCACAGGGTGCAGGCGCTCTGGGCGTTATTGACAAACAGCTATCTGGCAGGTTTTGTTCAGGGAAAGATTTATAAGGGGCCGCTGAAAAAGCTTTGCGTGCCAGGGCTTAACTGTTACTCTTGTCCGGGAGCTCTGGGCGCATGCCCGATCGGGGCGATGCAGGCAGTCATCGGCAGCTGGAATTTTAAGTTTGCTTTTTATGTAGCCGGGTTTCTTATGTTTATTGGAGCTTTGGTCGGCAGATTTGCGTGCGGGTGGCTGTGTCCGTTCGGGCTGATACAGGATCTGCTGCATAAGATACCATTTCCAAAAAAAATAGGGACGTTTAAAGGGGACAGGCTGCTGCGGAAATTAAAATATGTTATTCTGATCGTATTTGTAATACTGCTCCCGCTGTGCTTGGTAGATATCATGGGACAGGGAGCGCCGTATTTCTGCAAATTGATCTGCCCTGCCGGAACGCTGGAGGGCGGTATTCCGCTGGTTCTGCTGAATAATTCTATGCGGAGTGCATTAGGATGGCTGTATGTCTGGAAAAATGTGCTGCTGATGATTACGATTATTTTGTCAATCATTATTTATCGGCCGTTCTGCAAGTACATATGTCCGCTGGGAGCGGTTTATTCCGTATTTAATCCGATCTCCGTATTTCGGTACCGGGTGGATAAGGAAAAATGTGTCAGCTGCGGGGCATGCAGCAGGGCCTGCAAGATGCAGATTGATCCGGTAAATGAAGCAAATCATCCAGAGTGTATTCACTGTGGACAGTGTAAGAAGGTCTGCGGGGTGCAGGCGATACGCTGAGAGTAAAGCTGATCTCAAGAGAAAAACAGAATGAAAACAAAATAGAACTGAATGAAAAGCAGATCTAAATGAAAAAACTAGAGCGTGTTTGAAAAATGCTTTCCATGAGATGTGCTTTACACTTTGTGGATAATTCATCCCAAATTTATGAGGCATAGCGGGCTATGTTGATTAAATTTGGGATGAATTATCCGCGAAGTGGGGAGTGCAGATCGCGGGAATGATTTTTCAAACACGCGCTAGCGCTTTATCCAGTCAGAAATTAGAGCTTAGTGCTGAATGATCCGCGTCAGTGCAGGGCAAAATTTCAACGGCGATGGGTACTATCGACGAGAAATTTTAACGAAGCAATGGCGTGAATCAGGCTGTAATAGACTCTGTTTTCTGTCTGTATGGAGTACTTAGTACCGGTTTTAATTGCCGCATATCATACTTTGGCAGAGTATGATATGCGGCAGTTTATTTATGACAAAAGAAAGATCGCGCAGTGTGCTTTCTTTTATTGGGAAGTGCAGATTGTGGGAATCGTTTTTAAAGGTATGGATTTTTTCGTCCATAACGAATTGTGACGGCACGTATTTCTTCTAATAAGTCTTTGGATAAATCTTCATTTTTCAGCCTCCACCGCCAGTTTGTTCCGACGGTAGATGGTTTGTTGATGCGGCAGCGGTTGCCGCACCCCATATAGTCCTGCAGCGGAATAATGCATGTCTTTGCATTGCTGCGCATAAGCAGTGAGATAAACGATTTGTGCAGCTGGTCATCTGGGGTGTGCTGGTCACATAAGTAATCTCTGGCAGCCTGGCGCTCTTTCGGTGTGATGGAGGCAAACCAGCCGTTTATTGTTTCATTATCATGGGTGCCTGTGTATGCAGCGCAGTTTTCTATATAATTGTGGGGCAGATAGTCGTTGGCGGAGCCTGTGTCTCTGGAATCAAAGGCAAATTCCAGTACTTTCATGCCTGGAAAGCCGCTGTCGTTTACAAGCTTTCGTACAGAATCAGTTACATAGCCGAGGTCTTCGGCGATGACTTCATGGTGTCCCAGCTGCTGCTCCATGCTGCGGAACAGATCTATGCCGGGACCTTTTTCCCAATGTCCGTTGGCGGCAGTTTTGGCACCATATGGAATCGAATAATATTCATCGAAGCCGCGGAAATGATCAATGCGTACCACATCATACATCTGAAAACAATAGGCAAGGCGGGAAATCCACCATTCGTAGCCGGTATCTTTATGATAATCCCAGCGGTAGAGCGGATTGCCCCAGAGCTGCCCGTCTGCTGAGAATCCATCTGGCGGACATCCTGCCACGGCAAGCGGGACATTGGATTCATCCAGCTGGAACAGCTCTGGATGTGCCCATGCGTCGGAGCTGTCCATTGCCACGTAAATAGGAATGTCTCCGATAATGCGTATGCCCTTTTTGCCTGCATAGGTTTTTAAATCGTTCCATTGTCTGAAAAACAAATACTGCATGTACTGCTGAAATTCGATTTCTGAATGCAGCTCGCTGCGGTAACGGTCTATTTCTGTATCTCTGCGCAGGCGTATATCTTCTGGCCATTTGTTCCATGGTATGCCGCCGAAAAGATTTTTTAAGGCCATAAACAGCGCGTAATCAAAAAGCCACTGGCTGTTTTGGGATATATACTGCTGATAATCTGGATTGTCTGCTATATTGCTGCGCTCGTATGCTTTGTGCAGCAGCGGGTAGCGGTTGTCATAGAGTTTTTTATAATCTATGTCATCTTCCTGGCTGCCAAAATCAGCTGCACCACATTCTTCGGCGGTCAGAAGTCCCTCGGCAGTCAGTGTTTCCAGACTGATAAAATAAGGATTGCCTGCAAAAGTGGAAAAAGACTGGTAAGGCGAGTCGCCGTAGCTGGTAGGCCCCAGCGGCAGGATCTGCCAGTAAGACTGCCCGGCTTCTGAAAGCCAGTCTATAAAATCATATGCGCTTTTGGAAAAACAGCCGATGCCGTATCGGGATGGCAGGCTGGAAATAGGGAGCAGTACTCCTGCTGTCCGTTTCATAGATGTGTCCTCCTTTGGTTAATTTATCATATAACACATTTTTCAAATACGCTCTAGAAATAAGGCACAAAGTAGTGTAATATATGTAATAATACATTTTCAATTTACCGCATTTTGGATAAAAAGGCAATGGTATTCTAGATCGAATGGAGGAAAATATGTTATTGTTTTTGGGAATTGCAGGGCTGTTGGTAATACCGCTCGGCATATATCAGTATGTAATTATCTGCAGGGCATTGAATGTATTTTTTGGAAATAAAAATCTGCGGATTCAGAAGATGACGGCAGCAGTCATTGCAGCTGCCTCGGCGGTCAAGTCTATGAATTTGTTTGGAGTCTGGGCGCTGATTGTATGTTATTTTACGGCAGTTACTTTGATGAGTGATCTGCTGCGGCTGATCTTAAAAAAGGCAGGACATGGGGCTTTGCAGAAGCATAAAGTTTACAGGATATGTGATATGGCATATCGCAGCGGTATTCTGGCGGCGGCTGTTACGGCGGCAGTCATAGGATATGCGTATGTAAATATGCATGACGTGATTACTACAAGGTATACTGTTACGGCGAATAAGCCGATTCGGGAAGAAGGATACCAGGTTGTTTTCGTATCGGATCTGCATTTTGGAACTACAATGGATCAGGAAAAGCTGGCGGAATATTGTGCGCGCATGGAACAGGAAGAACCGGATCTGGTTGTACTGGGCGGTGATATTGTAGACGAAACGACTACCTTAAAAGAGGTGGGAGAGGCATTTGAAACACTGGCGCAGATCAACAGTACCTTTGGGACGTATTATGTATATGGAAACCATGATAAGGGGCGGTATTCTTCCGATTGTGATTTTACGCAGGAGGAGCTGGCGGATGCGATCCGAAAGGCAGGAGTGTGCATTTTAGAGGATGATACCGTTGTTCTGAACGATGAATTGGCTATATCCGGGCGGAGGGACAGGTCGGATGCATATATGGATGAGATGAGCAGAGAGCCTGCGCAGGAACTGATCAGTGCCGGGGAGGATGCCGGGGTGGATCAGGAGCGGTATTATATTGTGGCAGATCATCAGCCGAGGGATATGGATGAAAATGCATCTGCGGGTTATGACCTGATGCTGTCAGGGCATACGCATGCAGGGCAGATGTGGCCGGTCGGACTTTTTACAACACTTTTTGACAGAGGCACGGTGAACTATGGACAGAAATCGTTTGGAGATATGGAGCTGATTGTTTCGTCAGGAATGGCCGGATGGGGATATCCGCTGCGGACAGGAAAGCATAGTGAGTTTGTGGTCGTAAATATCGCTGGCGGATCAAAATGAAGTAAGTCAAAATGAAGTGAATCAAAATAAAAAGGTGAGAAATGCTGTTGAGGATTGTTAAATATTTTTTGCAATCAACAAAAAAACAATAGAATCAGCAGAAAGGCAAGAGGCATCGTTATCTGAAAGGCAGAAGCAGATACTCGGGTGCATGGAATTAGAAGTATTGTATAAGACAGAAGAAATTGCTGAAAAAATGGGATTAAAGGACCAAGGACAAGGCAGTTACTGAATGAACTGGCGGCAGTGGGCAGATTAACCTGCACAGCAGCCGCTAAAAACAGAAGTATATAAGGATTGAATAAAGCAGGGAATGATATGAAATACGCCAATCGTTATGTATAAGGCAAAAAATTACTTGCGATTAGCATATATATTGTTGCTTTTAATGCAAAGAGGGAGGAAATGAAAAATGGTTGAGCCTTCAAAAAGAGACTGGAAATTATACAGGGAGAAAATTGGTGGATGGCAGGAACATTACATGGAGAAGCTGGTAAAAGAATATGCCGACTATTTGTGCAGCGACTTGCCTGCATCCACCAAGTTTTGGGAGATAGAGAAACGAATTAAGAAAGACAGGAAAACGCCGGGTGTTTGTATTGAGTTAAGAAAATCTGATATGTTTTGGGACATTGCCGAACTGATTAATGATAAGGTTATTTCGATGGATGATTTGGAAGAATTTAGTGATGATTTGAAAGAGGCGGTAGTGTTGATTTTGAGGAGATGAAAAATGGTATTATTCTTGGTATAAACAAGAGAGTTGTGGTTATGTTGGCAGAAAAAATAAGTTTTTAGTCCCTGCTTGACAGAAAAACAGACGATTTTAAAATGGGAAGTGGACGAAACGCTGCCGGATATCCGCCAGTCTAAAAATCTTGCTGTCCTGTATGGATTGTCTCTTGATGAATTTAGAGGATAATTATGAGCAGTATCAATTTCAAAAAAAGTTTGTGGATATTATATTAAAGTTGATGTGTTATTATCCGGTTTCTGTTTTTTCGTACGATGCCGGCAGGCTGATTGAGTCACCGCCGCCACGGGTGGTTGTTGATCTGGTTCGAAATAATAAAAGCTCTCTCGGTATATTGCTTGGGCGGAATACGCTTTTTATGCTTGAAAAGAGGTGTCTGAATATGGCGGTTTATAATCCTGATTATGATATGAGGGAGATGATAAGCAGGATTATTGGGGCGGAAGGGTTATTTTGGCGGGAGTCGGGGGGGGGTTGATGATTTGGGGAGGGGATAGAGGTATATGGATGGATTTTGCTTTTTGGGGATGTATGGAGCGGAGACTAGCTGTTAGGTTAATGTGGTAAATATGGTGTGAATAACCGACGTATGAAAAGGGGGTGAGGGATGAAAATGAAAAATATGTATATGTGAATTAGACACAAAATATAATCTGATTTACTGGATAGTTGTTTTATGGTTATTAAAATTAAAAAATGGTTGATTGTAATCGGATTTATGTTATAATGTATTAGAGATGTGAGGAGATTGAGTTTTTTTCGTAATATGAATTGCAAATTTCTTGATTTAGTAGGAATAATCGTATTGTCCATTGGATTCGGTGCTAAAAATGTCTAAAAATCGGATGTTATCTGATGAATGGATTTGGATATAGGATAATACCGGATTATCCGTTAAAACTTGAGCAGGATAGTTTATAGTTATCTATTGAATTAACTTATTGATTAAGAAGGGATAATAATGAATAGCAGAATAGATATAGATTCAGTAAAAAATATGTATAATGACATGAAAGAGATTTGGCCGCATGATGACAAATGGTACCAATATACATATTCTCAAATTTCTAAATTTTTACACTCTATAGCATTAAAGCATAATTTCAACAATCAAACAGAAATATTAAATGCCGGTTCTGGCGGAAATACATACAATATACCCGGTATACATTATCATATTGATATTGCTGATCAGAAGCTTAAAAATATTCCTAATGCTTATATCGGTAATATTGAAAACATGCCCTTTGCTGATAATAAGTTTGATGTATGTATTTGTGTTGGCTCTGTTTTAAATTATTGCGATGCTTTAATTGCAATTTCGGAGTTGGTTAGAGTTTTGAAACAATATGGATTATTAATACTTGACTATGACCAAAGCCGCAGCCTGGAATTTATAGGTACAAAGCATTTTAATAAAACAGCTGACATTATTGAGACTTTTAATAGTGGTTACACGGATAAAATATGGGTATACTCACAAAAATACATATCCAGTATATTAAGAAATTTTCATGTTAATGTACTAGATATGCATAAATATCATATACTTACACCTTTAATTTATAGAATGACTTGTGATGAAAACAAAGCTGCTGCCTTTGTCAAATTTGACAAAGTAATATCACATATTCCATTTTTAAGAGAGTTTTCTTGTAATGTTATTCTGTGTTCCCAAAAAATTTAGATAAACCAGGAATTTTACCCAAAATTGAGTATGCTTTATTCTCTGAAAATGATAGAAAGGCAAGCCAGGTAAATAACAGCAAAACAAATCCTACTCCCGCAGAAGTTAATTCAATATCCATTTTATTTAATATATAGATCAGGCTTAATGCTAAGGCTTCAAATGCCATAGTAAAGAATAAAGCTTGCCACAATTTTTTGTTGACTGTTTTATCATTTGGAATTACTTTATTTTCACTTGACATTTTTGAAAACGGATATCCATTTAAAATTATAAATTCTTCTGTTAAAGATGATTTTATGGCTTCATATGTTTGTTGGAGTTTAAGATAACTTTCACCACTCTCTGCACTATCCGAAAAAAAATGAGAATCCCATTCAAAATAGTAGTCAAAATATATTGAATTAATAATTTCAAGATATGTATCTTTACTTATTTTCTTATTAACGGTATTGCGTTGATAAATAAGTAATAATGCTTCATGTTGACTGTCGTAATTATTCACTTCCAAGCAAGGCTGCATATAAAGCGTATTTACAACTTTAAACCCTTCCAGCTCAAATTCCGTTAATTCTTCTTTTGAAAGAGCCCCATTATCATCAGTTAACAGTTCAATTCCTATAAAATCATAATCTAGCTTTAGATTTGAAAAATATCCTATTATAAGTAATAGAAAAGTATAAAATGCACTATGAGTTCTATACTTTTCATCAATACATAAATAGTCGATAGTAACATAACGGGTTCTTTTTATAAAAGCTATTTCTGAATAACCTATTATTTTATTATTTAGTTCAAGCCCCAAAAAAAATAAATTGGCTTTGTCAAACTTATCAGCATTGTCTATACACCATATTATTTCATTCGTATTAGTTTTTTCATTTCTTGGTACAGATTTAACATATACATTTAATGATTCTAAAAATTTTTCGTCTGTACTATTTTGAAAAACTTTAAGAGAATAATTTAATTTAAGATTTTGTAAATTTCCCATTGATATGATCTCCAATTTCAGCTAATTTAATAATATTGCTGTGAAACTATCCTGCTCAAGTTTTAACGGATAATCCGGTATTATCCCTTAATAAACAAGAAAAACACATCACACAAACCAACCACCCCCACCACAGAGCTTGCATTTTACATTCACTCAGTCTACAATAAAAACAAATCAGACACAGCATTTAGATCAGCCCAGAACAGGAGCAGCATTATGGCAAGAACAGTAGCAATAGGCGCACAGTATTTTGAAGACATCCGAGAAAACAACTGCTTTTACATTGATAAAACGAACTTTATAAAAGAATGGTGGGAAAGCATGGACAGGGTAACTTTGATTACTCGTCCAAGAAGGTTAGGAAAGACGAAAAATATCAAAAGCTGCAGGGCACATATCCAGTGATTTTTCTCAGCTTTGCCAATATAAAAGCAGATAATTATAAAGAGACATGCTGGGAGATCAGCAGGCTGATTATGCGCGAATACCGGAAACATGCATTTCTGGCGGAGGCTCAGTGTCTGCTGCAGGCTGAAAAGAATGAATTTGTGCATATTATGACGCAGGGGCTGGAGCCGGAGATTCTAGAGTCGGGTGATCTAGAGTATTCTATAAATCTGCTTTCAGAGTATTTGTCCAGATATTATGGCAAAAAAGTAATTATCCTGTTGGATGAATATGATACTCCGATGCAGGAGGCGTATGTAAATGGATACTGGGATGAATTATCTGGATTTATAAGGCGGCTGTTCAATGCTGCTTTTAAAACAAACCCATATCTAGAGCGCGGACTGATGACAGGCATTACGAGGGTCAGCAAGGAGTCCATTTTTTCTGATCTGAATAATCTAAAGGTAGTTACTACGACTTCTAGAAAATATGAGACATGCTTTGGTTTCACGGAAGATGAGGTCTTGGGAGCATTGGAGGAGTTTGGGCTGCAGAAGGAGGCGCAGAAGTCAGGGAATGGTATGATGGGTTTCGCTTTGGGGAGTGCAGCAGTATTTATAATCCGTGGTCTATCATTAATTTCCTTGATGAACAAAAATTAGCAAATTATTGGGTAAATTCCAGTTCAAACACACTTGTCTCGGATCTAATCCAGAGGAGCAGCATTGATATGAAAATAGCGGTGGAAGACCTGCTGCGTGGGAACGCGGTCAGTGTATGCATGGATGAGGAGATCGCTTTTGACCAGCTGGATGATAGTGAAGGGGCGGTATGGAGCCTGCTTTTGGCAGGCGGCTACCTAAAGGCTGTCGGGAATGCATGGCATGATAATGAATATGGAATGGACAGGTATACGCTTGTGCTTACCAATATAGAAGTGAGGCAGATGTCTGGCAGGATGGTACGCGGGTGGTTTTTGGATGGAAGGGCAGGATATAACGGGTTTGAAAAGGCACTGCTGTCCGGCAGTGTCAGGGAAATGAATATTTATATGAACAAAATCGCGTTAAGTACATTCAGCTGTTTTGACAGCGGAAAAAATCCATCGGAGTCAGTAGAGCCAGAACGTTTTTACCATGGATTTGTGTTGGGACTGATCGTAAATCTGGGGAAGAGATACGAGATCACTTCCAACAGGGAAAGCGGCTATGGGAGGTATGATGTAATGCTGTCACCCATAGTTGGTGCATATGATGGAATTATTCTGGAGTTTATGGTACATGATCCTGCCGACGAGAGGGGACTCCAGGAAACGGCAGATGCTGCACTCAGGCAGATCATTCAAAAGGAGTATGCGGTATCGCTGGAAACGAAAGGACTGACACGCAGCCGGATCAGGATCTATGGATTTGTATTTAGAGGAAAAGAAATATTGGTTGATGGAGGCTGTATACTGGATTATGATATGCGGGCAGTCCAGCCTTCTGTCTGCCTGGCTGTAAAGAATAGCTCCCTGTCAAGGCTGAAAAACGAGTCCTGACAGGGCAGCTCACTCAAATATGCAGATCTTTGCGGGGATGTTTCGTAGTTAGTATATCCCGCTGCTTTGAAAGGGCAACGTGTGTATAAATCTGAGTGATATTAATAGAGCTGTGACCCAGCATCTCTTGAATATACCGTATATCGACATCTGCCTCCAAAAGACAGGTAGCAAATGTATGCCGGAACATATGCGGTGTAATATGCAGGTCAATGGAGGCGAGTGCTGCATATTTGCGGATCATCCTGCGGACGGCCTGATCTGTCAGCTTCTGTCCGGCCTGATTTGCAAAAAAATGTTTACAGTTTTCTATTTCTGTGGAATAGTCCTGCCTGTACTGGGTCAGTGTGTGGATAACATCATCATTTCCAATCTGTATGCGTCTTTCTTTGGAGCCTTTTCCATAGATTAGTATGGATCTGTCATAAAGATTGATATCATCTGTTTTTAAAGAACATAGTTCCGAAATTCTTATTCCGGTGGCAAATAAAAGCTCAATAACGGCGGCGTCTCTTAAAGCATTCCTTTTCTGGTAGTCGGTTTTAGCCTCGGTTCGCTGCTGGTAGGCCGCAGACAGCAGGGATTCTACCATGTGCAGTGGTATTGTTTTTGGAAGAATGACTGGTTCGCGGAATTTTACCTGTATTTTGGCAAAGGGATTTTTTTCTATGATATCTTTGTATTCCAGATAGTGGAACATGGATTTTATGGAGGCAACTTTTCTTTTCACGGTTTTGGGCTTATAGTTTTGGTGGAGGGATGCGATGTATTGTTCTAGCTGTTCTGGCTGGATATCGGATAAGTCTGTGTCTGGAAAGCAGGCGGAAAACTGCCGCAGGTCTATGCGGTATGCTTTGAGTGTTTTCGGATCTAGTCTTTTCTGGCTGCGGCAGTATTCGAGATAACTGCCTGCCTGATTATTTAATAATTGGCTCATTGGCGATTTCTCCTTTGTGTTTGGTTTGTTCAATGATTTATCATACATGAAATATGAATTGACGATAAAAGGAAATTGGAAAAAAGGCATCGGCCGTCTTATTTTGATTGTCAAAATTTTATGGCAAAGAGCGTAGAAGTACTGTATACTGGCAGTAAAAGAGAATAAATGAGGGAATGTTATGAAAAGACTGATGGCGAAAGCAGGGCATGGTGAGGCACGGCAATGCATAATGCCAGCGAGGAGATTGCTGGGATGAGATTGCCGGAAAGCTGGCCAAACGTAATAGCTGACTGATGGGATCACGGAAGATACAGGATTAATTTTAAAATAAATAGTATTGCATTTACTATAGAATCTGAATGTATCAGAGTATGAATTTTAGGCGAAAGGAAGCAGAATATATGGGCATGTATGTAGACAGTAAGACGGCGTATGCTTTGTACAAAAAAGAAATGCAGAAGCCCTATTTTGTTGATAAATCCGAAATATTAAAAGAAATGATCGGATTGATCGAAGAAGGGGGAGATTATATATGCATAACGCGGCCGCGCCGGTTTGGAAAGACAGTGACGGCAAATATGATTGCTGCATATTTTTCAAGGCTGCATGATGCTGCGGATTTATTTGACGGTCTGGATATTGCAGCGGATGAGAGGTATTGTAAATATCGGAACCAGTATCCTGTGATTCATATCTCATTTAATGACATGATGCCGTCATGCAGCTCTTATGGTGATTATATTGGACGGATTGAACAGCAGCTGATTGTGGATCTTGAGGCAGCTTTTCCTAATATCATATTGGATAAGCCGCATTCTGTGGTTGAGGTTTTGTTAAATATTTATGAAGCTGATGATGCTGCACATTTTATTTTTGTGCTGGATGAATGGGATTTTATCTTTCATCAGCCATTTGCCTCTGATCAGGATAAGCGAGCGTTTCTTAGGTTTCTGACAAGCCTGTTAAAAGACAGGCCGTATGTAGTTTTGGCTTATATGACAGGGATTCTGCCGATCGCGAAATATTCAAGCGGTTCGGAGCTGAATATGTTCAGCGAATTTACAATGGCATCAGAGGCGCGGTTTTCAGAGTGCTTTGGATTCAATGATAAAGAGGTGGACATACTGTTTGAGCGTTATCAGAAGCGTACGGTGAAGCCGGAGCAGGTGACGCGTGAAGGGCTGAGAAACTGGTATGACGGATACCATACGAAATCTGGAATGCGTCTTTACAATCCTCGGTCTGTTGTTATGGCGCTGTCGAACAATAATCTGGGCAGTTATTGGACTAGCTCGGGGCCCTATGACGAGATTTTTTATTATATCAGGCACAATGTAGATGATGTGAGGGATGATCTGGCAAGGATGGCGTCAGGAATTTCGGTGCCTATAAAAATCAGGGAATATGCAGCTGTTTCACAAGAGCTGAAAACGAAAGAAGAGATATTTTCTGCAATGGTAGTGTATGGATTTTTGAGCTACGAAAATGGCCGGGTATGTATACCGAACAGGGAACTGATGGATAAATTTGCGCAGATGATGCAGAAAGAAAATTCACTGGGCTATGTATATCGTCTGGCAAAGGAATCAGAACGCATGCTGCAGGCGACGCTCGCAGGTGACACAAAGACAATGGAAGAAATATTGGAAATCGTACATGATACCGAGGTGCCGATTCTTAGCTATAATCATGAGACAGAACTGGCAGCAGTTGTAAATCTGATTTATTTGTCGGCACGCGACATGTACCGTGTGGAAAGGGAAGATAAGGCTGGGAAGGGATATGTAGATTTTATCTTTTATCCAGAACTAGATCTGGGGGCGGATTGTATTATTCTGGAACTGAAAGCGGGCCGTTCGCCTGATGAGGCAGTCCGGCAGATCAAGGATAGAAAATATGCGATGCGTTTTCGAGGAAGGATAGGAGAAAAGCCGAGGTATACAGGGAGGATTCTTGCGGTAGGAATCAGCTATCTGAAAGAGGAAAAGAAGCATGCCTGTATGGTAGAAGTTTTGTGATAAGTCGTACAATATAGTTGTGGGCTGTTCCAATTGGTGCTATACTTAGGTCAGACGAATGATCCGGTGAGACATTTCTTAGATGATAATAAAACAGGAACAGCAGAATTTTTATTTCTGAGAGGGATTTCACTTTAGGGAAAGCAGTCATAGCTGTTAGAAGCCGGATTAATAAATCAGGAGGGAGTCATTATGTCAGAAAGTCAATGCAGCGGATGTCCAAGTGCGTCCAGCTGTTCAGCAGAGCAGAGAGAAAGCTGCGGTTCAAAGCAGGGCCCACAGAGCATGCTGGAACCGGCAAACAAGTATTCAAAGATTAAAAAGGTGATCGGCGTTGTCAGCGGAAAAGGCGGTGTCGGCAAATCGTTTGTTACTGCGTCGCTTGCGGCAGCAATGAAAAAGTCAGGCTGCCAGACAGGCATTATGGACGCGGATATTACCGGCCCGTCGATACCTAAGATGTTTGGCGTACGTGGTGAAGCGTATGGCAGTGAAGAGGGAATGATTTTGCCGGTCGAGACAAAGGAAGGCATGCCTGTGATGTCGATCAGCCTGTTGATGGAAAATCCAGAAGACCCGGTGATCTGGAGAGGGCCTGTGATCGGCGGGGCAGTAAAGCAGTTCTGGACAGACGTAGTCTGGGGTGAGCTGGATTACCTGTTTATCGATATGCCGCCGGGAACAGGCGATGTGCCGCTGACAGTCTTTCAGTCCATTCCGGTAGATGGCATTATCGTTGTGACATCTCCGCAGGAGCTTGTACAGATGATTGTCAAAAAAGCATTCCGTATGGCGGCGGCAATGGATATACCGATTCTTGGCGTAATTGAAAATTTCAGCTATCTGAAATGCCCGGACTGCGGAAAACAGATCAGGCTGTTTGGGGAAAGCCATGTGGATGAGGCTGCGCAAGAGCTTGCCATCCCGGTGCTTGGAAAAGTGCCGCTTGACCCGCAGATGGCGCAGGCAGCGGATGAGGGGAATTTTTATGAAAAAGATCATCCATATCTAGAAGCAGCTGTCAATGTGCTTAAAGGGCTGTCAGAAAAATAATATAATCAGAAAAATAATATAAGAGGTGATTTTATCCCAAATTTAGGAGCCATACCCGTATAAGCGGGCTGTGTTTCCTAAATTTGGGATAAAAATTACTGAGCCAGATCAATCTGCTGCAGAGTCCCTGCTTCGCCATTTTCATATAAAAACATACCGGTCTGGCGTACTGCTCCATTTGTTTTATTGTCTGTCTGTGAATTCAAAGAAAATTCCGTGCTGACATTTCCCAGATAAATAGCGCCGACACCTGCTTCGCCGAGTCCGCGCAGCACATCTTTTCCATTTTCATCCTTCTGCCAGATCAAAAGCTTGCTGAAGATCTCGTCAGCTTCGTCAATCCATCCGTTTCCGTCCTGATCGTACTGCTTTAGGTCAGCAAAGCCGTTTCCGCTTTTCGTGCCGAATAGTTCGCTGCCGTCATTGATTACGCCGTCGCCGTTTTTGTCTAGGGCTAAGAATCCGCTGCCTGCATTTAGGCGGGAAATCTGTTCCGCATGTCCGTCAGCATCCAGATCAAAATAGAATTTCTGGTCAGATACTGAGACCGCTTCAGTATCCAGATTGATTACCAGAGGGTCAGTCATAACTATGGTGTCAAAATCAATGATTGTAGAGGCTTCTTCGTAAAATGTGCGTGACATGGACATTTCTACGTTAAACGTGATCTCACGGCCGGAGGCAGTCACTACCTTGCCTTCCGTAGAAAAACTGGTCTGCTCTGCTTCTGCATAGGAATAGCCGGTCTGTATGCGGAAACCGGAGAACATATGGTTGGTATTATTGCCAAGCAGTGCTGCCAGAGGATCGCTGAATGTTCTGCCCCTGCCCCGGAACATCTGCTGGAGCAGATAGCCGATCGACTGTCTGCGTATCGTATGGATGGAACGCAGGCTGCGGCTGTTTTCAAGGCCGGAGGCGCGAATGCTGCGGCTCTGGTTGAAGCGGGCCATAAGGTCTTCTTTGGAATTATTCTTTTCCTGCTTGTTCTGGCTGTTGTGGCCGTCTTTGTTGACTGCATTTTCTGCAGTCGTAATAGCAGTCTGTACAAACATTCCCATATGGGTGCCGGAAAGAGTGCCCATAGCAGAAAAGCCGTTAAATGAGCTTTTTGATGATACAAATTTTCTCTGTGAGTTCATATTTACTGAGCTGGAATCAATGATCATAAATGCAGACCTCCTTAATAATAAGTAAAATGGATCGATAAGCAAAAACGGCACGCAGTTACTGCGCACAGCAGAAACCGCATACCGTCCATGGCATTTCTATACTTACAATCCTTGTAATTATATGCCGGATCATGAAACAGGGAGCATTCTATCCTTGCCCGGCGTCGCTAGTTGTATTATCGGAAGAATATGGCAAAAACTTAATGATCTGTTCCGTAGTAGGTAGTCCATTCATGACATATGCACGCCCCCGATTCAAGCTTCTTGGACTGCCAGTGTAATAGAGATGATGCAGTTGGTTATCTAAAGTTTTTTTAAACAGCCTTTCTGACGAATCTATTTGGAATGCAGGCCAGATCCGTTACTGTTCATACAGGACTTTGCATTTACTGCAAAGTTCGTAAGAAAGCTTGTACCCTCCTTTCCCTAAGCCAAAAATTTTGCATCCCGGATTTCGATTCCATGTTTATACAGAAAGATCCCCGCATAGGTCAGCAGTACGCCGACAGTCAGCCACAGCATAAAGAAAAATGGCATTTCGATATGGTAAAACATCAGGGAGCCGGCAAATGTTCCGAACATATTAAAAAATGCGTGAAATAGTATCGGGATTATGATCGTGCCGCCCTCTTCACATATATATCCTAAAAACAGTCCTAAAAATGCCGCATAAATACCCTGGATCATATTCATATGAAAGACACCGAATAAGACTGCCTGTAAGCAGATGGCACCAGCGGCCGGCAGTACCTTTTTTGCATAACCAAGGGTAACGCCGCGGAAAATAAGCTCTTCTGAAATCGGTGCAATAATGCAGGCATACGTAATTGTAAGCGGAGACAGGGAGCCGATGTCAGCCATATTCATAAGGTCTTCATATGCCTGCATCCAGTCCGGGCGGATAGAGCCTACAAAGCTTGTCAGGTAAGTGACGACATATTGAAGTCCGATGGATAAAAGGAGCATGGAAAGGATAATCCAAATGTTTAATGATGAGGATACAGGTACTTCTTCCTGTGTGTCTGCTAATTTTTTATGATACCAGAATCCAAAGATAAACAGTGCTGTCACCGCATATATAATGGAGATCCAGATCATAAACGGGCCTGAAGTCCACAGGGCAATCAGATCGTTATACAGCGTGGAAAATGAAAGGCTGTTTTGATAGCTTTTAATGGCAGATACAATGGCAGTAATTCCAAATATAGGTATGCTGACCAGGTTCTGCAGTGCGACCGTGATGAAAAGCGGCAGCAGGCAGAATAAAATGCGGCCTATGCGTTTCATGTATTTGATCCTCCTAAATGATTGTCGGGCTGCAGAAATACACCGTGTTCATATGGTATAATTTTCTGGATGGATTTAGGTAAGTGTATCAGAAGCCATATGGACTGCTTGATGTAAGCGTGAAAGACCTGCAGCAGTTGCTTTTTATTATATAACATGCAGCCTGGAAAGACAAGATACCTGGAGCGTGTTTGAAAAATCATTTCTGCATTTAAAATCCAGAAGCAGCAGTCCAAAACCTGTTGACTCATGTTAAAACGCACACTATAATAAACACAGTAATTATGAAAACATTTTAAATACGATAAGGAGCACCCCGAATGTCTTTTGTACATTTACACGTCCATACAGAATACAGCCTGTTAGACGGATCGAATAAAATAACAGAATACGTAGCGCGAGTCAAAGAACTCGGCATGAATGCGGCAGCCATTACAGACCACGGCGCGATGTATGGCGTCATAGAGTTTTACAAGACGGCGACAGCGGCCGGGATCAAGCCGATCTTAGGCTGCGAAGTATATGTGGCTCCAAATTCACGCTTTGACAGAGAGCATATACATGGAGAAGACCGGTATTATCATCTGGTGCTGCTTGCGGAAAACAATACCGGGTATGGCAATCTGATAAAAATTGTATCCAAAGGCTTTGTAGATGGTTTCTATTATAAGCCGCGTGTGGATATGGAAGTATTATCAAGATACAGTGAAGGAATCATAGCGACGAGTGCCTGTCTGGCGGGCGAGGTGCAGAGGGAATTACAGCGCGGGAGCTATGAAAAGGCAAAAGAAGCCGCGTTCAAATATGAGGCATGTTTTGGGAAAGGAAATTTTTTCCTGGAGCTGCAGGATCACGGCATGCCGCAGCAGAAAATGGTGAATCCGCAGCTGCTTCGGCTGAGTCAGGAGACAGGCATTGAGCTGGTGGCGACAAATGATGTGCATTATACGTATGCGGAAGATGTCGAGGCGCATGATATCCTGCTCTGTATACAGACTGCGAAAAAGCTGAAGGACGAAGACCGCATGCGTTATGAAGGCGGGCAGTATTATGTAAAGTCCGAGGATGAAATGCGCACACTGTTTCCATATGCCCAAAAGGCACTTGACAATACGCAGGAGATCGCAGACCGCTGCCATGTAGAGATCGAATTCGGCAATACAAAAGTGCCGAAATACGATGTGCCGGATGGCTGCACTGCATGGGAGTATTTGAATAAACTGTGCTTTGAGGGGCTTTCCGAACGGTATCCGGGACGCGAAGAGGAGCTGACGCCGCGGCTGGAGTATGAGCTGGATGTTATAAAGACAATGGGATATGTGGATTATTTCCTGATTGTATGGGACTACATTCACTTTGCAAAAGAGCACGATATCAGCGTAGGGCCGGGGCGCGGCAGCGCGGCAGGCTCTATTGTGGCCTATACAATGGGAATTACAAACATAGATCCGATCCGCTACAATTTGATTTTTGAGCGGTTTTTAAATCCGGAGCGTGTTTCCATGCCCGATATAGACGTGGATTTCTGTTTCGAACGCCGTCAGGAAGTGATCGATTATGTCGTGGAAAAATACGGCAAGGAGTGCGTGACGCAGATTGTGACATTTGGTACACTGGCGGCACGCGGTGTGATCCGTGATGTCGGGCGCGTCATGGACATGCCGTATGCGTTTGTGGATTCGATTTCCAAAAATGTGCCGACAGAGCTTGGCATTACGATTCAAAAAGCACTGGAAATGAATCCTGACCTGCGCAGGATTTATGAAGAGGATGAAAGCGTCAGAAAGCTGATCGATATGTCGAAACGTCTGGAGGGGCTGCCGCGGCATACGTCTACGCATGCGGCAGGCGTCGTAATCAGCCAGCAGCCGATGGATGAATATGTGCCGCTTTCCAGAGGCACAGACGGTATGATTACGACGCAGTTTACCATGACGACGCTGGAGGAGCTGGGGCTTTTAAAGATGGATTTTCTAGGGCTGCGTACGCTTACGGTTATAAACAGCGCGGTTCATCTGGTAGAAAAGGACTACGGAGTGACTGTCGATATCGACCATGTGGATTTCGATGATCAAAAGGTGCTGGAGGCTTTGGGAACCGGACGTACGGACGGCGTGTTCCAGCTAGAAAGTGCGGGCATGAAAAATTTCATGAAAGAGCTAAAGCCGCACAGCCTGGAGGATGTCATAGCAGGAATCGCACTGTACCGGCCGGGACCTATGGACTTTATTCCGGCATATGTGCGTGGAAAAAACGCCCACGGCGTGATCCAGTATGACTGCCCGCAGCTGGAGCCGATACTTGCTCCGACATACGGCTGCATAGTCTATCAGGAGCAGGTTATGCAGATCGTGCGTGATCTGGCAGGGTACACACTGGGACGCAGTGATATACTGCGCCGTGCCATGTCCAAGAAAAAGGGCAAGGTTATGGAGCAGGAGCGGAAAAATTTTGTATATGGCAATAAAGAGCAGGGTGTAAAAGGGTGCATTGCAAACGGCATCAGCGAGCAGGTCGCAAATAAGATCTATGATGAAATGATTGATTTTGCAAAATATGCGTTTAATAAATCACATGCTGCTGCCTATGCAGTCATTTCTTACCAGACAGCGTACTTAAAATACTATTATCCGATTGAGTTTATGGCGGCGCTTATGACATCGGTGATGGACAATATTTCAAAAGTATCGGAATATATCCAGACATGCCGGAATATGGATATTGCAATACTCTCACCAGATATCAATGAAGGCGAGAGCGGATTTTCTGTGTCAGGCGGCAATATCCGCTATGGGATGTCGGCGATCAAAAGCGTCGGGCATCCTGTGATTGAAGCATTGATCAGAGAACGGGAGGCGAACGGCCCGTATAAGAATCTGGAAGATTTTATTACACGTCTAAGCCATCAGGATATTAACAAGCGTGCGGTGGAAAACCTGATCAAGGCAGGCGCGCTCGACGGGCTGGAAGGGAACCGGCGCCAGAAGATGCTTGTCTACCAGCAGATTATGGACGGCATATCGCATGAAAAAAAGAACGCGATGAGCGGGCAGATGACACTGTTTGATATTGTGCCGGAAGAAGATAAGAAGGATTTTGAGATCCATATGCCGAATGCGGAAGAATTTGACAAGGAGATGCTGCTGGGGTTTGAAAAAGAAGTATTAGGCGTATATATCAGCGGACATCCGCTGGAAGAGTACGAAGATAAATGGAAGAAAAATATTACGGCAAAAACGACAGACTTTTTGCTGGACGACGAAACCGGCGTGGCAAAAGTAATTGACAGTCAAAAGGCGACGGTAGGAGGCATGCTGATCCAGCGTACGATCAAGTATACAAAAAATAATAAGACCATGGCATTTCTGACATTGGAGGATCTGGTCGGTACATTGGAAATCATTGTATTTCCAAGAGACTATGAAAAGTACCGCAGTTATTTTGAAAATGACGCCCGTATTTTTGTACAGGGCCGGGTGACGATAGAGGAAGAAAAAAACGGCAAGCTGATTTTGGAGCGGGTGTATTCGTTTGATGAGACGCACAAAGAGCTGTGGCTGCAGTTTCCAGATATGGAAAGCTACGAAAGGCAGTCTGCACGTGTATTTGAAGAGCTGCGCACATCAGACGGACAGGATGATGTAGTCGTCTATATCGCCGACCGCAGGGTAATGAAGCGCCTCGGCCCGAACTGGCGGGTCAGTGCGACGCTGGCGCTGGCACAGTCGCTCTGTGCGCTGTTTGGGCAAAATAATGTGAAAGTTGTAGAAAAGAATGTTGCAAACACAGGCAAAAGAGATTAAAATATAATAGGTTATTGATTTAAGAGTGATGGCTCGTTCATTGGAAAAGAATCTTAGTGGAAATGAAAGAGGCAGAAGGGATAAAGGGGCAGAAGTATAAAAAGGTAAATTGATCAAAAGGGGCAAAAAGATAAACAGGAGGATATCGAAAATGGCGAACGAAATTAATACAATCGGAGTATTGACCAGCGGCGGAGATGCGCCGGGCATGAATGCTGCCATTCGTGCAGTAGTTCGGGAAGCAATTTTCAAAGGAAAAAGAGTCATGGGCATTAAAAGAGGATATGCTGGACTTCTGCAGGAAGAGATCTACGAGATGAAAGCAATAGACGTTTCTGAAATTATCCAGCGCGGCGGCACGATCTTACAGACAGCACGCTGTAAGGAATTCACAACCCCGGAAGGCCAGCAGAAAGGTGCAGATATCTGCAGGAAGCATGGCATAGACGGCGTTGTTGTAATCGGAGGCGACGGCTCTTTCCGTGGTGCGCAGAAGCTGGCAGCATATGGGATCAATACGATCGGCGTTCCTGGCACGATAGATCTGGATATTGCCTGTACAGATTATACGATAGGATTTGATACGGCTGTCAATACGGCAATGGACGCGATTGATAAAGTACGTGATACATCAACATCCCATGAGAGATGCTCCATTATTGAAGTTATGGGACGCGGTGCAGGCTTTATTGCATTGTGGTGCGGTATTGCAAATGGGGCTGAAAATGTGCTGCTGCCGGAAAAATATGACTATGATGAGCAGGCCTTGGTAAATAACATTATCGAAAACCGTAAAAAAGGCAAAAAGCATCATATTATTATCAATGCAGAGGGCATCGGCCATTCGATCAGCATGGCAAAGCGTATTGAGGCAGCGACCGGCGTAGAGACAAGGGCCACGATTTTAGGATATATGCAGCGCGGCGGCGCGCCGACAGCAAGAGACCGTATGCAGGCGTCTGTGATGGGTGCCTATGCGGTAGACATCTTGTGCGAAGGAAAAAGCAACCGCGTAGTCGGTGAAAAAGATGGGAAACTGATGGATATCGATATTGATGAGGCTTTGAGTATGGATAAGTCTGTGGATGATTATGAATTCCAGGTCTGTGGTAATTTATCCAAGTAAATATATGGGATGTCCTGTGCAGGCTGGTGCATGCAAGATGTGTCAGCCTGTTTTGCTGCTGAAAGGCGTCTGGCATAATAAAATCAGCCAGACAGATTTTTGTCATATAGGACAGAGTGTTTTAATATGATACCAGAGGGCATCTGGTAATATGCAGTGCTTTATGGGGCAGAACAGACGGATGGGGAGGGCGATGATTACCAGTACACTAAATCAGAAAGTGAAAAATGTGGCGTGTCTTTTAAAAAAGGCAAAGGAGCGCCGCATGCAGGGGGTGTTTTTAGCCGAAGGGCTAAGGCTGTTTGAAGAAATGCCGCGGGACCGGCTGGCAGCTACATTTGTATCGGAGACTTTTTTAAACAGGGAAAAACACCGGCAGCTCTTGGATGGAATCGCATATGAAGAGGTGTCGGACGCAGTGTTTAAGCATATGTGCGATACGCAGACGCCGCAGGGGATCTTGAGCATTGTGCGCCGTCCTGTCTATGAATGGGCGGATCTGATGCAGGGCGGCAGGACACATCTGCTGATTTTGGAAGGAATACAGGACCCGGGAAATCTGGGCACGATGTTTCGGGCTGCAGAGGGAGCCGGAGTGACCGGGATTATTATGGATCAGGGCTGCGTGGATTTATTTGCTCCAAAGACCGTGCGCTCTACAATGGGCAGTATCTGCCGCATGCCGTATTACAGGACAGAGAATCTGGCGGAAACTCTCAGCGAATTGAAGCGGCAGCAGGTCATGCTGTATGCCGCACATTTAAATGCCGAAAAATATTATGATGCATTTGATTACAGGGGGAAGACAGCATTTTTAATAGGAAGTGAAGGAAACGGACTGACAGATGAGACGGCAGGCAGGGCAGACGCATATGTGAAGATTCCGATGGGCGGAAAGCTGGAATCACTGAATGCGGCGCTGGCAGCAGGCATTTTGATGTACGAGGCAGACCGCCAGAGGCGCAGTGCAGCGGGATAAAATCTGGAACAATAAGTAAAAAGAATATGGAGAAGAGACGATTGCGAATATGGTTTAAGGAATGGAAGGATAATCACATGATCCGTGATCTGGTTGTGTGCAGTGAAGAGGATGATACGAGGACGCATAAGATTTTTGGAGCATTGGAGCAGGCGTGTTATGAATTTGATTTGAGCAGGCCGATCTGGCTGGATGCAAATATTAATGAATTTAAAAGACATGCAAAAACTCGGTTTGGCAGTGATAATTTTGTGGATGCAATTGAATTTGATTATTTGGAAATGCAGGTTATTGAGGAATAGGTATTTGATCAGATAAAATTCTTTTTTTTTCGGGAAAATGTTAACCAAAGCGATAATATGTGATATAATGTAAATATGTATTTCATCTTGAACATAAATTTATGGTAAACAATGATCTGCCAATGCATCTTAGGGCATGTAGGAGGTTTTGATATGGATGCACCACAAAGGCTGAGTGAAGATGTCGAGAGCTGGGAGACGATGATGTTTCTCTATCATTCGGCAATCAAGGAAGTGGGGACAAAGCTGGAGATCTTAAACGATGAATTTCAGCATGTTCATCAGTACAATCCCATTGAGTATATCAAATCCAGGGTGAAGTCCCCAGAGAGTATCTGCAAAAAGTTAAAGCGTTATGGCAAAGAAGTGTCAATTGAAAATATGGTAGGTTATGTCAACGACATTGCCGGCATCCGTATTGTATGTTCGTTTACGTCAGATATTTACCGTGTGGCGGATATGATCGGCAGGCAGAACGACCTGACTGTAGTTTCATTAAAAGATTACATCAGACATCCAAAAGAAAGCGGCTATAAGAGCTATCATATGCTGGTGACAGTACCGGTATTTTTATCAGATCGTGTGGTCAATACCAGAGTAGAAATTCAGATCCGTACAATGGCCATGGATTTCTGGGCGAGTCTGGAGCATAAGATTTACTACAAATTTGAAGGAAATGCACCGGAATATATCAGCATGGAGCTGCGGGAGTGTTCGGATATTGTATCGCAGCTGGATGCAAAGATGCTTTCTTTGAACAACGCGATTTTAGTGGCAAAAGAAAAACAGGCGAAAAAGTTCCATAGTGCCTGATCAAGACTTGAAAAACAAAATAATGTTATTTAACGGCCCGCCATATGCAGAAAACGGTTATGGCGGGCCGTTAATTGATGGTAGATTGATGGTAATGTGAAAAAGGCAGCAGCAGGCATGTCCGGCATTTGGCTGCTTACCGGAACAGCTCAGTGACTCTGTTCGGCAGCTGGTTTGCCTGTGCCAGCATAGACTGTGCAGACTGCTGCAGGATCTGGGTGCAGGCAAATTTAATCATTTCTGTACCAAAATCCGTATCGCGTATCCGGGATTCGCTGGCCTGCAGGTTTTCGGATGTATTGCTGTTGTTAGCCGTGATATGTTCGATCCGGTTGTGCAGCGCTCCGTACAGGCTGCGCCTGGTACTCAGCAGTGTGATCGCTTCGTCAAGCCGTCCGAGCGCCTTATTGGCGTATTTTGGCTTTGTAATAGTCAGCGAGTTGATTCCAAGTGCGGTCGTATTGACACGCAGGCGCGGCAGCTCCAGTCCCTGATGTCCGAGTGAGCCGACCTGGAGCATATAGGCGGGCAGTCCGTCACGGCCTTCTTCATGGTAGAATACGATTCCTTTGGCAGTGCCGCCGATTTCTGTAATAGTATGTGAGCCGGGTACTTTGTGCGTAAGCCTTAAATGGCCGTCTACAAGCGTGGCTTCTAACGGGGCCTGATTATTGTTATCGTCTCCGTTTTGAAACTTGTCATTTAATTCTTTTAGAAATTCCTCCGCAGTATAATCCCGTTCATCAAATGTAAAACTGTATTCCTGTGAATCTACGCACATTGTCAGTACATTCTTGCCCGGCGGGAAAGAAACACCGCCCGAGATATCCTGCACGCCTGTTGTATAGGACGGCTTAGGCAGGCCTGTGGTTTTATAAAAGAGCGAATAAGCTGCGCTTCCGCGTATGCCGTCTATGACGTACTCACCGTCTGGGGCAGGTATCGGCTTGCCTGTATTCGTGTCTTTGGCCTCGGTCAGGGTGATCTGGAGGGCTTTGTCGTCGTTTGAGCCGATGACGCCGGTAGAGTGAGGCTTGCCGATGGATACGTTTATATTAAAGGCAGAGAATCCTTTTAACCGCAGGATCTCGTTCAATTTGTATGTTAATTCTCTGGCGATTTCGTCACTGCTCTTGACTCCTTCACTTAATGTCACTTCCAAATTAATCGGGTCTTTTTGGTCAGGATGTTTAAAATCAAGTATAAATTTATCATTGGCTCCTGCAACGATTTCGATCTGTTTGTTAAGGATGTCTTCACGGCCAATGATAAAAGCGTCTTTAAACGTATGAGAACCGTCCGTTATGGAAGGATCTTTTGGAATCGTTTCTGCGTAGTGGTATGTTAATATTTTTTTATAAAAACCGCTCTGACTGTCAACGGTAAAGGATTCATATCCATTTTTGTCTGCAGTTAAGCGTATACCGCCATTAGAAGTCGTTACAGTTATGACTCCTTTGCCGATTTCGTTTTCGATTGCTGTATTTAATAAACCAGCTACCTGGCTGACAGAATATGGGCCTCCGGCAGGCAGCGTTATAGTGTGTGGGTTATCAGGGGTGCCGGCTACATCCAATTCAAATATTCGGTTTGAGTCGTCTAGCGTTATATTGCCGCCATTTAAATCGGCTCCCTGCAGGACGGTAGGTGAGCCAGGCGATGCCGAAACTGGAAAGTGAGGAGCATTTGTCTGCGTCTGCGTTCCTACAAAAGCCTCCCATGCACTGCCGGAAGGAGATGCTGAAATGGACAGGTTACAGTTTGAACCAGTCAGCGTAGTTGATAGTGTCAGACGGCCGTTGTTGAAGGTGGCAGTTGCTGGGAGATTATGTGCTTTTAGTTGGGCATCTAGCTCTGCGACTAACCCGGCTTTTGAGTAGTTTCCCGGAGATAAGTAAACGGTACGTGATATTCCGTTCAATGTAAAAGTAAATCGATTGTTAGATGAAGTAATCTCCGTTTGGGCCGAAGGTATGTCGTGAGGAATTGTAATTGTTGCCATATCCTGTTTGGTTGGACGTGTTCCGCCCTGCGCATACTCTTCGACGCCTGTATCTGATTCATAAAAAGATTTGACAGTTTCATATGTGCTGACAAACAGCTGATTGTAGGCACCCTGTGTGTTCCCAAAGCTGAGGGTGGTGGCTTTATCAGTTCCTTTTATGCGCAGGTATCCGGCATCGTTTGTAAATGTGAATTTATCCTGTTGGTCAGCAGGAATCAAGCCGTTTAATTCGTTTACTAAATCCGATAAAGATGGATAAGTTTTCGGCGGAATCGTAAAATTAACCGTTGTACCGTTTACGGAAACAGACAGTGTATTTGCATTAGCGGGAATCGTGACTGCTCCGTTTAGATAAGCACGCCCCGAAATACTTGGAGGCGCAGGGTCTGCCCCGGATGAGGTCGTGGGAGTTTTGTCGTAATCATACCGTGTATTTACGAATAATGCCTCGTAGGCGGCTTTTGATACGGAATCTGCTGTATCAAATGTGAAGGAAACGTCTTCACCGGTCGTTGTGGATTTAAGTACAAGACGATGATAATAGCCGGACATATAATTTCCGCCGGAAACATAATGGCGATCTACATATGCCGTGATATCCATGCCGCACAATTTAAACTGTTTTTTTAGCTCTTCTGCCATTTCAGATAGGCTGTAATCTTTCGATGAGGTTCCGGCAGGGAGGAGAGATATTTCTGTATAATCTGGATCGCCTTTCATTTTTATTTTGAGCGTACTGTTTGT
This sequence comes from uncultured Eubacterium sp., assembly GCA_910586445.1. GTDB lineage: Bacteria > Bacillota > Clostridia > Lachnospirales > Lachnospiraceae > Eubacterium_J. The sequence continues at coordinate 1,588 of CAJUHV010000001.1, read as the reverse complement.
ATTATCAATTGTGACGCTGGTCTTTGCAGGGCTGTCATAATATGCACTGCCTGTAAAAATGTAATGAGTGCCGGAGGCTGTCCCATACCTCGTATTATCATAAAATATAGACGTATATACATGCTCTCCTATAGAAGAATCTTCATATTTAAACATATTTCCCTTCAGCCCGGTAATGCTGGCAGTAGCGCCTCCAGTGATCTGAATGCACTGCCCTCCATATTCTTTGGCGGATACATCCGGGTAGGCTGCAAGATTTTGGTTGATCAGGTCGATCAGCTGTGAGCGGCTGTATTTTCCGCCGGGAATTACCATAGAGACAAATTCTGAAGTGCCGTCTGTCTTTTCAATATAAAACTGCAGCTCGTCGTTTTGGCCTGTAGTAATTGGAAGCGGCCAGCTGCCTTGGAAAGCGGTCGTGCCCAACAGGCTTGACGAGGAATAGCTGTTGTAGCAGTCGTAAATCAGATAGGCCAGCCCTCCGTCTACAGAATCAATTTTTGCAGGCGAGTTCTTGCCGCCCTCAAAGTTTAGATTGCAGTAGCCGTCTTTGGACAGCTCAAATACAAATCCGGGATTGGAAGGCTTGATTGCTGCAAGCGCATCATCGATCTCGTCCATCAGCTCCTGTGTCGTATAGACATCCGGGGCAATTGTGATCGAATAATCGCTGGGTGTGTATGTATCCGGCAGATGGATCTCCAGGGTGTTATTTGGTGCTTCGACAAAATGTGTCTGGTCAGGCTCCCATTTCCGGTTGCCTGCAATCTGGTAATACGAAGGGTCGTGCTCCCCGAAGACGGGCTGTGTATTGTAATCTGTTCCGCCGCTGATCCGGTCGATTTCGCACTGGAGCTGGTCGAATTCGGCTGCCATCGCAGCCCGGTCAGCCGGAGTGTTTGTATCATTTAAAGACTGCACTGAAAGCTCGCGCATGCGCTGGAGCATGGCGTGTATCTCGTGCATGGAGCCGTCTGCTACCTGTATGTAATTTGCACCATCTTCTGCATTTTCTACTGACTGGTTCAGTCCGCGGATCTGTGAACGCATCTGCTCGGATATGCCGAGTTCAGCTGCGCCATCGGCAGCGGAGTTGATTTTATATCCACTGCTCAGCTTTTTCGAAACTTTCTGGTAATTGCTTGAGTTTATTTTGATCTGTCTGGCGGCATCTGCGGCAGGCAGATTGTGTTGGATATACATAGTAGTCCTCCTTGATGAGTTTGTTTTCGAAGAGTCTTGCATATAAAAATGCTTCTAAGTCCTTAGATCTGGATCAATGTTTCTGGCTATCATACTATAGTGATAATAACAACTACAATCAATAATGTCAATACATATTACAAAATTAAACAATATAGTAATATATATCGTATTCTGTTAAATTCATCAGGAAGATATTTGTTCTTTCAGATATTGAGATGTGCATATTTACGTCAATAAGCAGTGGGTGAAAGCAGATCGGGATAAAATATGTCATGGACAAAAAGAAAAGCCGTAAATCCTTGCAAAACAAAGACCTACGACAATTCATAGAGCGATAGACGGGGCTCGAACCCGCGGTCTCGACCTTGGCAAGGTCGCGCGT